>CAYSGP010000593.1:0-4196 GCA_964430095.1 uncultured Ignavibacteriaceae bacterium | reverse complement strand
GTTTCGAGAACAAAATTATATTCCTTCTCCGCTTCAAGATTTACGATCTCGGTATACTGCTCGACGCTTGTGTACACCATTTTAAGCGTGTCACCGTTCAGAATAATTCTTTTCGGATCATAGCTGATCAAATGAAACTGATGCTTCCCCGTTTCTTTCGGAATGAGCTTCCCTTCCCATGTAACTGCATACATCGAATCGGTTGCATAATCAGGCCGGCCGGTGTACCAGAAAATATCAATATCAGGATCTATTGTTTCCCTGCTTAAATTTTTTCTTTCGGCATCCTTATAATATTTTGCATTCAAACCGGACTTATCATCTTTAGTCCGGAAATATTCAGGGGTAATTTGGACACTTGCTTGCGGCGGAGTATAATACATATAATCCGTTACGGGACAAACCATAATAGAAGGTCCAAACATAAACTGATCATCAACTGAATAAGTTTCTTCATCTTCTGAAAAATCCATCGGAAGTCCGCGCATTATTGTATAATTTTTATCTGTTACCATCCAGGCAAGAGAATAAATGTAGGGCATAAGCCGGTAGCGCAGATTATCAATTTTAATAATTGGTTCAGTGAATTCACCCATTTCCCAGATCTCACGCGGAGTTTCGGAACCATGTGAACGGAAGATTGGAGTGAAAGCCCCAAGCTGAAACATGCGTGCGTATAATTCCTGGTAAGCCGGATCTTTTCCGCCCTTCATAAAAACTCCTTCATATGCTCCCAGCACAAACGCACCAATGTCAAAAGTCCAGTATGGAATTCCCGACATACAGTGATTTAGTCCTGCAGCAATCTGCTTGCGGTAAACTTCCCAGCTTGCGCCGATATCGCCGGACCAGGTTGTAGCCGCATTCCGCTGCTGTCCCGAAAAAGTTGAACGGGTTAATATATAAGCTCTTCTGTCCGAAGTCTCTTCTCTCCAGTATTTATAAAGATCATCTGTCATTGCAAGGGAAAATGCATTTAGGTACCTTGCCCAGGAGCCAAGATAATTTGTTCCCATTTTCTTCAATTCATACTCGCTTGATTCTTTAGTCATTGCATTTACAACATCGGGTTCTGTAGAATCGATCCACCAGCCGTCGAGTCCTTTTGAGTAAATGCCGCTTTTCAAATATTTCCAGTAAAGTTTATTTGCATCGGGATTAAAGGCATCATAATACTTGAATCCTGCCCAGCCCACCGGCTTGTAAAGGAATCCGTGTTTTTTCATATCGGCATAAATCGGAGTTGCAGGGCCTAGTGCCGGCCATATAGAAATAATTATATGGAAATTCATTTGGCGAAGGTTGTCGCACATTCCTTTCGGATCAGGAAAAAGAGTTTTATCGAAAAACATTCCGCTCCAGTTCTGCGCCCCGTTCCAGTAATCCCAATCCTGGATCATATTATCGATAGGTATTTTCAGCTCACGGTATTTTTGCGCTACACTCATCAATTCGGCTTGGGTGTCATAATGTTCTTTGCTCTGCCAGTAACCGTATGCCCATTTGCCGTACATCGGAGCCTTACCAGTAAGTTTCCTGTAGCCTGAGATCACCGAATCCATATTTTCGCCGTAGATAAGATAGTAATCAATATTATTTCCGATATCAGACCAGAAAGAAGCAGTATTTTGATTTTCATGAAATATTGTTTTGGAATAATTGTCCCAGAGGATGCCGTAATTATTTGTAGAGATCAGGAAGGAACTTGATGCACCGACATTTGCCTGTGCAAGAGTTATTTTTTTCCCGCGGTAATTGAAATAACCTTCGGTCTGCTCGCCTAATCCGTAAAGAGCTTCATCATGTGAGATTCCAAAATTCTGCTGAATGGTAAAGCCTGAATCGGAAAAATATGAGACTGCATTGAATAGAGGCTCGCCGGCTTCTTCTAAAATCGGATTATTATCAGCGGTAAAAAATTTCACACTGCAATCTGCTTTTGAGATTTCGGCAATAACTTCAGAGGATTTCAAAAAAAGTTTATCAGCTTTATCTTCTCTTTTTATATTAAGCTCAGGAATTGAGTCGGCTATAACAGACAGACTTAATTTATCTAAGCTTCCTAAATGAGTACTTTTTGTAATTCTTATGATATTATCAGAATAAAATTGAATTCGTAACTTGAGTTCATCATTATTCAATTCGGTCCCGTTCTTAATCATTTTAACCTGGGCATTTACCAACTGCAATCCATTGTTAATAAAGAAAATAAAAAAGATAAGAGAAAGCATTTTTTTAATAATCATTTTAAGAAACTCCGGCAGCTTGTATTTTTTGAAAAAGATGTATTTAATAAAAGCATAAAGAAAGCTTGGGAAAAAATGAATTGAGGAGGGAATTAATAGAAATAAAAATAGTCATAAAGTTTAATCTTGTTGATATAAATTAATATTATTTATACCAAAAAGACAGCATGGAAAATAAGTAAATTTTAAACGCAGCTACCCTCTTAGAAGTTCTTCCTTCAGGCAAAAATATTAAATACATTGCCTTAAAATAATTCAAAGCGAAGGATTAATTTATAAATTCCCTTTCAGTTTCCTTCAGCTGATTTTCAAGACTTCCGAGCCTTGCAATCAGCTGCGGCACCTCAGGATCTATTTCCTGCATTTTGCCGAGAACTGCTGCTTCAAGCTTATCACCTTCATCCTTGAGCTCTGAATTCTGCATAGCTTCCATTTGATGAATAAGAATTTCTCCGGATAAAGTTTTAAACTCTTCCTCAAGATCCAGCATCTTTTTTTCATCATTCATCATTCTTGCATTATCATAATCGCTGATAATGGAATTCCTATGTTCCAGCTTTTCTTTCACCTCAGGATTCTTTTTAATCATTTCTGATTCCAGCTTTTTAGTGAACGCATCCGACTTTTTTACAATCTCTTCATCGGCAAGAGCCTGCTGCTGAACAATGCTAAGCCTTTGGCTTATAAGATTATATTCCTGAATCTTTTTTGACTGTTCGGTTTCCTGTGCTGAAACCGAGAAAGAAAAAAAGATCAAGAATAATCCTGACCATGAGAATCGTTTTACATCACGCATATTAACCTCAAGTATTTATTTAAATCAAAAAGCAAAGTAGAATAAATTCAGGAAATAAAAATGGGGAAAGTCAAGATGGTGAGTGGAAGCAATTTTAGTTTAAAATAATTTAGATGTAATAGATTAATAACAAGCGGATTTAACTGTTGAAAGTCTGCATTTTACGATACTTGCAGTGCAGCATCAGAATGCTATAATTTTATTATAGATTCCAGGAGCAGAATGATCTGTGATGAATTTTCCCTGGCGCCGTTTTCTGAATCTCTTAAAGAAAGGGTTGAATTGACAGCCGGCGTCAAGACTAAACTAAAATTATCGCTGATAATTTTTTCGAATGCAAATCCGAATCCTATAGCTAAATCTTCAGTCGTTAAAATGCCAATGCTTAAAGAAGGATATGTTTTTATAGAATTAGTTTTAATGACAAAACTGCCATACAAAGATAATCCAACCAAGAAATTGCTTTCATAGTTGAAGTAAGAGTATGCCGTATTTAGAACAATTCCGAAAAGCGAATCCTTTTTTATATAAAAATCCAGGTAACCTGTACCTCCCTCTATATTCTTAAAATTATAGCCGCTGCTTTGCTTCGTATAGGTTCCACCAATATCAAAGACCCCGAAAATTGATGAACTAATATTATAAGCTAAAGAACCAAATTTATTTTCGTTAAAATTTGAATAGACATATCCAAATCCCAGGTCAAAAGAAAAATTTCCTCTTTTTGTAAACATACCCTGGGAAAATCCTTGTGACACGAGAAGGGTAAACAGAATTAATAGGCAGATTTTTTTCATTTCATATCCTGACTTTTGATAGAAGATTCAAAAATCAAACCACATTTTTTTTAATGGGAAATATTATTTTTCATAGAACTGAAAAAGCCGAAGTGTAATAGGAATGTATATTTTACTCATAATCTTTAATGAAGCAGGATAAAAATTTATTGTCTGCCATAATTAAGTGTATTGATCCCCTTAATACTAAAGACATTTAATTGCTGCAATAATTAATTATCTCAATAAAATTAATTTTTTTGTATCTGAAAAATCTCCGGCCGGAAGTTTATAAAAATATCTCCGGTTGGAAGATTTCCTTATTCCTGCAAATAAATACTAGAGCTTTTTATTCAGGCTCACCAATCTTCATATTCC
>CAYSGP010000592.1:0-5358 GCA_964430095.1 uncultured Ignavibacteriaceae bacterium | reverse complement strand
TTACCATTCCGCCTCAAAATGATTGGCCGGTATTTAAAATACTTCTTGCTAATTTATCCATCCTTAATGTTAAAGCAACCAACTTAGGTAAAGAAAACATTAGCAGCGGAGCGGTATCGGGAGAAGCTCTGAAAGTAAAATATGATGTTACCATTGCCATTCCCGCTCTGCCGGTGCAAACTCTGACGGCTTTCTGCTGGTTTGTTCCTAACGTGGGAGCAGCTAAATGGGAAGGAAATGCAACAGTAATTAATGCTTTATCCGGGGGAGGTATTGATTTCGGCGATTCTACTACCGTAGTTACTCAGGATTTAGTTTATTACAGCTTGAATCAATAATCCGGATTCAATATTAAATATAAAAATTTATTTACTGGCGATTATTACCTGGACAATTCCAAAAGTTAATCTGGAGTCCCGGACGTCGGTAAAACCTGTTTCGATCAGCAATTTTTTAAGATCTATTTTTTCATCAAATTCTTCAACCGATTTAGGAAGATACGAATATGCTTCCTTATCTCCGGAAATTATCCTTCCGGTCAAAGGAAGAATTTTCTTGAAGTAAAAATTGTAAACGGTTGCGAAGAAAAAATTTTTCGGCAGGGCAAATTCAAGTATAGTAAGCTTACCTTCTTTCTTTAAAACACTATGGAATGATCTGAACCCGCTCCCGATATCGTAAAAATTTCTTACTCCGAAAGCCACAGTAATATTCGTAACGGAATTATCTTTAACCGGCATATTTTCGGCTGTTGCCTGAACAAGGCATGTTTTTACCCATTCTTTTTTTTTTTGAAACAGCTTAAGCATGTTCAGGGAAAAATCGCAGCCGAATACTTTTTTTACTCCTAATTTTTTTGCTTCAATTGCCATATCGCCGGTTCCGCATGCCGCATCAAGCAGAATACTGTTTTTATTAACCCCCGTGAGCCGTAATGCTTTTTTGCGCCAGTAAATATCGCACCCGAAGCTCAATAAATGATTCAGCAAATCATATCTCGGAGCAATCGTCTCAAATATTCTTCTTACCTGGTTTTTTTTATTTGCATCGGTCATGGACTTTGGTGCATTAGAATATTTTTATATTCAGCATTTTTCATATTCAAATTGTTCTAGTCCGAGTTTTTTCTGCCACCAGTTGAAAAGATATTTCCCGGACCAGACTGAGAAAATCATTAATAATGCTCCCCCGATTAAATCTATAACATAATGATAACGGAGATAAACTGTAGCAAATATTAAGAGGGTGCCGACAGGTATAAGAAAATATTTTGAGCGGCTTTTTAACCTTATTGAAAGATACATTACGATTAATGTTATCATTGTATGTCCGCTCGGAAAAATATCTCTCTGCACGGCTTCCGCAGGATTTAATGTTCCGTAAGGAATCGATTCCCCGATATTTACCACTTCCCGCAGGAAATTTGTCAATAATAATCCCGGCAGCTCAATGTTTATCGATTCGAATGAGTGCAGTGTAAAACGCGGACCGATTCCCGGCAATGCAAAATAACCTATATAGGAAAGAAAAAATCCGTAAATCACCGAAAAAACTGCATAGTCTAAAGCCTCATACCTTTTTTTCCGCTGTAAAGCAATTCCCAGAATGATTGGAAGAATATAGAAAAGACCGTAAACAATCTGCAGGATTTCGGTTAATAAAGGATGCGAATATTTTGACAAGAATACTGTTGGGTCTGTACCGAAGATCCACCTGTCGATCTGAATTAAAAGCCAATCGAAATCGTACTGCCTGACCGGCTTGATTAAAAAGTAAAGCTCTTTAAATGTAAAAAGTATAATAGGTGCCGTATACCAATAATGGATGATCCGGAAGAACTTTTTCCCGGTTTCATGTTCGAGATAGGCAATTAGGAAAACAAAAAAGATTATGAGGGAATCTATGATGATAAAGAACTTCCACTCATTAACGAGAGAACAAAAAATTAAATTTAAGGCAACAAGCAGGAAATAAAAAACAATGACAACCAGATCATAAGCTTTTAGATTATATACAAAAGATTTTATTGAACTCATAGAGCCAATAAAATATTATTCGTATAACAAACCGCCAACTATGTTTTTCACTTCCTTTCTTTTTGCAAATTCTGCGAGTTTAAGAAAACTGTCGATACCAAGCTGTTCGGCTCTGAGAGTCAAATCAATTCCGGAATCTGAAAAATCTATATCAGCAAATATACTATTACTTAATGAATTTTTAATAGTTTTTCTTCTGTTGCCGAATGCAGCTTTAACAAGGTTTATGAAAATCTTCTTATCGCTGCTGCTCATATTAATTTCTTTAAAGTATAAGTGAATCACTGCAGAAAAAACTTCAGGTTTCGGAAAGAAAACATTCGGGGAAACTTTAAAGCAAAATTTTACATCCGAAAAAAAATTTAACAGAACGGCTAAAATGCCGTAGTCTTTGCTTCCTTTTTTTGATGTTATTCTTTTAGCTACTTCATATTGAACCATTAATACCGAATCCCTGATCAGGTTATTGTTTAAAATCATCTTGAATAAAACTGAGGAAGTTATATTGTAAGGAATATTTCCTGCAATTCTCAGAAACCGGTTTTCCTTTGATGCCGGTCCGGATCTTTCCGCATAAATTTTTTCCAAATCCAGCTTGAGAAAATCTTCATTTAAAATATTTAAACCGGGAAATTTTTTTGATAAAAAAGCTGCTGCTCTCTTATCTATTTCGACTGCTGTCATATTTGGAGAATTTTGGAGAAGCGGACCTGTCAATGCGCCGTACCCGGAGCCTATTTCAATAATCAGTTCTTCCTGTTTGGGATCGATTTCCTTTAAAATTTTCCTGACAATATTCGAATCTCTTAAATAATTTTGCCCGAATCTTTTTAGAGGTTTCAATTCATTCATTACAAATCAGAATTTCTTCTGCCTTCAATTTATTCATTATGCAATTTATTATTTTTTCCTCAAGCCTTAAAGCTGAAGTTTTTTTAAAATTTTTGAAAAGAAGCATTTTCTTTCTAAATTTGGCTTGAATAAAAATAAACAAGGATTCCGAATAAATTAATTGGAGGCTACTCTGAGCAAGGATTACATTATCAGCGTCGATATGGGCGGCACAAAAATACTTGCATGCCTGGTGAACTCGTTAGAAGGGATAATTGCGCGTGCAAAAATACCGACAAAAATCGGCGGAAAAACTTCTGAATACATAAACTCGCTTAAAGAAGTCGTTGATGCGGTAGTTGAACAATCAGGATTGAAAGAGAATAAGATTAAGGCCGTTTGTCTTGGTGTACCCGGCTCAGTTGATCCTTATGCGGGAAGAATCGGTCTAGCTCCTAATATCGGACTGAAAAATTTTTTTATAAAAGATAAGCTCCAGAAAATTATTCCGTATCCTGTTTTGATTGAAAACGATGTCAACATGGGAGCACTTGGAATTAAAAGATTCGGCATAGGGAAAAAAGCAAAGAACATGCTTGCAGTCTTTGTAGGGACCGGAATAGGAGGCGCTTTGATACTGGATGAAAAACTTTACAGGGGCAGCACTTTTGTAGCAGGAGAAATCGGGCATATGATTGTTGAAGAGGGGGGACCTCTCTGCGGATGCGGTCATAAAGGATGCTTTGAGGCGGTAGCCAGCAGAACAGCTATTGTTAATAATATTTTAAAAGATATGAATAAGCAGAAAAGCTTTCTTAAAAAAATTGTAAAACCCGGACAGCGAATAAAAAGCGGTGCTCTTGCCGCGGCTGTTGAAGCAAACGATAAGGTTGTAATCAAAAATTTATCTAATGCCTGCAGGACAATAGGGATGGTACTTGCTAACGTTTCGAACCTGATTAATGTAGATATGATTGTTCTCGGGGGAGGATTAATAGAAGCTCTAAATTATTTTATGATTCCGCTCATAAAAAAATCATATAAAGAATTTGCTTTGAAAGAATCTTCCCGGGGTGTAAAAATTGTCGATTCGAAATTAGGTGATGAGGCGGCAATATTCGGCGGTATCCCTTTAGCTGAAGAATTCCTGGGGGTAAAGGTTTAGTCTATAATCCTAACTTATTGTTAAACTGTTTTTCTAATTCAAGCAGCTCATTCGAGTAATTTTCCCATTCTTTTAGACAGTCCGCCAATTCGGCTTTAACCTGCTTAAACTCATTATTTTTTAATTTGGCGATTTCCGCATTCGAATAAATTTCAGGATTTCCGAGATCTGATTCGAGCTGCTTTTCAAGCTTCTCTAAATCCGAAATCTTTTTTTCAAGTCCGGAAATTTTTTGAATTATTTCTTTTGTTGCCGAATATTTTTTCCGGCGTAATTCTGCTTCAAATTTCTTCAAATCCTTTCTTCTTAAGCTGTCAGACTTACTTTCTGCGGCCGGCTTATAGTCAACCTGGTTCTTTAACTCTTCATTACGCTGAATCACTTCATGCTTGAACATGTAATATTCAATTCCGCCTTCATAAATTGTAATTTTTCCACGTCTTATTTCTATAGTTTTATTTGCTATAGGAGAGAGAAAATCCACATCATGAGAAACAATGACAAGAGATCCGGCAAAATTTATCAATGCATTCTTAAGCACTTCTTTTGAAGAGAAATCCAGGTGATTTGTAGGCTCATCCAGGATAAGCAGGTTTGATTTTGTCAGAAGCATTTTAGCAAGGGCAACCCTGCTTTTCTCACCGCCGGACAGAACGGAAATCTTTTTAAAAATATCATCTCCATGGAATAAAAATGAGCCGAGCAAAGTCCTTAGCTGGTTTACCGGGATACCTTCTGAGGATTCCTCCATTGTCCCGATAATATCTAATTCGGGATTTAAGTCATCGGCAACATCCTGAGCATAATAAGAAATAATCGTGTTATATCCCGGAATACGTTCACCTTGGGTGACAGGAGTAATCCCGGCAAGGACTTTTGCCAATGTGGTTTTTCCTGCTCCGTTTGGACCGACAAATGCAATTTTATCTCCGCGGCTGATCTGAAGATCAAGATCTTTAAATATTTCATTATTACCGTAAGATTTGGAAACGGAAACAAGCTCCAGATTTACTATACCGCTTTTAGGCGGTTCGGGGAATCTGATGTTTATTTCGGAAAGATTTTCCGGTGCCTCAACTATCTCAATCTTTTTAAGCATTTTTATTCTGCTTTGAACCTGCCTTGCTTTTGTAGCTTTATACCTGAAGCGCTCGATGAATTTTTCGGTTTCTTCAATTTTTTTCTGCTGAAGAGTTAATTGAGCCTCTGTTTGTCTATCCCGCTCTTCCTTAAATCTGAGATAGTCGTTATAGTTTCCGTTGTAGCGGTAGAATCTGCCGTTGAATATTTCTAGGGTTTTATTTGCAACCTGGTTGATAAAATATT
>CAYSGP010000591.1:0-6556 GCA_964430095.1 uncultured Ignavibacteriaceae bacterium | reverse complement strand
GAAAGAATTACTTCCGGGGCAGTTATTATAACTTTCCCTGTGCAGGAAGGGATAAATTTTAATTCTATAGTTGATATCCTAAAAATGAAGTTATGTAATTATGGTGCAGTTGGAACCAGGAAAGTTACTGAATCGGATATTCCCGATGATTTAAAATCACGGGCTGAGGCATACAGGATCGAATTAATTGAAAAAGTTGCCGAGACATCCGAAGAGTTAATGAATAAATATTTTGAAGAGGGAACTTTATCGGAAGAAGAACTTCTGCACGGTATAAAAGAGGCAATGCTTATAGGAAGTATTACGCCGGTTTTCGCAATGTCAGCAGTAAAAGCAGTGGGAATGAACAGTTTTTTGGAGTTTGCCTCAAAGTATTTCCCTTCCCCCTTGGAAAGAGAAGGGGAAGAAAGCCTGCTGCAGTTGAACGGCAAACAGAAAGTAATGATAAAGCCCGATGTGAAAGGAGAACCGGTACTTTTTATTTTTAAAACTATTTCCGAACAGCATGTCGGCGAGCTTTCTCTTTTCAAGGTTTTCTCAGGAGCAGTATATCAGGGACTGGATCTTATAAATCAGACTAATAACAAAACGGAGAGACTAAGCCAGCTTTCCGTTCTTAACGGACATAACCGGAAGGAGGTAACAAGGCTTTTAGCAGGAGATTTAGGATCGGTGGTTAAGCTTAAAGATTCCCATACAAATAATACTTTATCTTCGAAGAATTTTGCGGTTGTCATTAAACCTATAGAATTTCCCGAACCGGTAATAAGAGGTGCAATCCAGCCGAAAGCAAAGGGAGACGAAGATAAAATTGCAAATGGTCTTCATACCCTCCATGAAGAAGATCCTTCGTTTAGTGTTAAATTTGATCCGGAATTATCCCAGACTATAATATCGGGGCAGGGTGAGCTGCAGTTATCTTTAGCCGTTAAAAGATTAAAAGAGCGTTACGGAGTTGAAGTTGATTTGGTTGAGCCGAAGGTTCCTTTTAAGGAGACAATAAAAACCATTGTCACTGATGCCGAATATAAACATAAGAAACAATCAGGCGGAAGAGGACAGTATGCACATGTTCATTTCAAGCTCGAACCTCTCGAAAGAGGAAAAGGATTTGAATTTGTAGATGCGATTGTGGGCGGGGTGGTGCCCGGACGTTTTATTCCTGCAGTTGAAAAAGGAATCATTGATGCAATGCAGAAAGGAGTAATTTCCGGGAACGAGGTAGTTGATGTAAGAGTAACCTTATTTGATGGAACCTATCATACGGTTGATTCAGATGAAATGTCCTTCAAAATTGCAGGTTCTCAATGCTTCAGGAAAGGAATATTGGAGGCTAAACCTTGTCTGCTTGAACCCATTTATGTGCTTGAAGTAACGGTTCCGGAAGAATTTATGGGTGATGTAATGGGTGATATATCGAGCCGGCGCGGAAAAATTCTGGGAATGGATGCGGCAGGACATTTTCAAAAAATTAAAGCTTATGTTCCTTTAGCGGAATTGCACAAATATTCATCCCAGCTGCGGAGCCTTACTCAGGGAAGAGGCGTTCATAAAAGGCAGTTTGCTTATTATGAGGAAGTTCCGAAAGAGGTTGAACAGAAGATTATTGAAGATTATAAGAAATCTAGAGAGGAAGAAAATAAATAGATTTAAATTGTTGTATTGTTAAATTGTTGTATTGTTAAATTACTGTAATAATATTATCAATAAAGAAAAACATTAACCATAAAACAATATAGCAATATAGCAATATAGCAATATAACAATAGAGCAATATATCAATTTAGCTATACACTCCAACCCTTAATTATTATACAAGCACTACAAATTTTGTTATGAATCATCTTTGGTCGCCCTGGCGTTCTGAATATATTGAGGGATTTAATGAAAAGAAAAAACCTGGTGAATGTGTTTTGTGTGAACTTGCGGGGAAAAGTGCCGGCGACCTCGGAAACCTTGTCGTAGATAAAGGAGAGCTTACTTATACCGTTTTAAATCTGTTTCCCTATAACAACGGCCACTTAATGATTGTCCCCATACGGCATATCGGCGCCTTTTTATCTTTAACTCAGGACGAGAATCTTGAAATTATGAAAAAAACTCAGGCTGCTTATAAAGCTTTAACAGAAGTTTTCAAGCCTGAAGGATTTAATATCGGAGCCAATATAGGAAAAACAAGCGGTGCCGGCATTGATGATCACATCCACTTTCATATTGTCCCGAGATGGAACGGCGATACTAATTTTATGCCTGTCCTTGGTGAAGTAAAAGTAATTTCCCAGGACCTCCTCCTAACTAAAAAACGGCTTCTTGACGCATACCACAATCTTATGTTGTGAATTTCAACCCTGAAATTAATTGAAGACCTTCTTCACAAATAAATTTAACCGCTTTCTTTATCTTAATCCTGTAAATTAAAATATCTGCATATTTATTATGAAAAAAATATATTCCGGTTCAATTCTATTTATAATCTTTACATTGCTGATGGGGTGCAGCTCTTCAACCGAAACGCCTAATAGAGAGACTAATAAACGAATAACCGTTAGAAAACCTGCTAAGTTTAAAACTGTAGAAAGAAAAGAAAGGGAATATATAGTTTCTTCCAATATCAGGCTGGTTGATAAGCTGGATTTTGATTTTAATTCCCAGGGAAAATTAATAAATAAAGGAAAACTTTCAACCGTGAAATACGACAAACAAGGTTTTCCGGTTGAGACGATCATTTACGGAGACAGCAGCCGGATACAAAATAAATATACTTACAAATATGATAAAAACGGCAGGAGAATAGAATCCATCAGGTATGATAAATCGGGCAGCCCTGACAAAAAATATACTTATGAATACGATTCCTTCGGAAATAAAATAAAGTCTACCAGGTATAATATGCTTGGAAATGTGGAAGAATATTACGAGTATAAGTATGATGACCAGGGCAATCTGTTGGAAGAAAGATGGGTTAATCCGGATGGAGAAACTGAATACGAAATAACTTACTATTATGATAATATAGGAAGAAAAGCAGAGGCCCGCACCCATGACGAAGAATCAGGATCAACCTATAAGTATGAATTTAAATATGATGATTCAGGCGGAATTGTAGAAGAAATTAAATACGATGAGGGGAAAAAAGTGGGAGTGATTCAATATGTATATAAATATTATTGATTTAATTGCATACTGATTTTATATTGTGATGACGATTTCATGAAATCATTATTTTCTTATCTATTTTTCTTTTAAAAAAGGGCTAAATAAAATAGTTATCGTAGTTTTGAGAAGCATTTTCACAACAAGACGCACCCATATCTAAGGCTTGGGAGAAGTTCATTTCTAATTTATTTTCTGGTTTTAATAATAAGACTAAATCTCATTTTTATACTATTTTTTTTTAAGATTTCAACTTAAAAGAATATAAAAGAACCATTTTTTGGTGGTATAGGAATTGGGACAAACAGATGGATTTTGGTGGGCATTAACTCTCACGGAAAAGCTAATAATGTTTAAAAATTTAAGAAAACAGATACACCAAGTTTGGCAATACAGAGAGCTTTTGGTACAGCTTTTTTGGACATTTGTAAAACTCAGGCATGTAGGTTCGGTTCTGGGTTTTTTCTGGACGCTGCTGAATCCTTTCTTATATATAATCACTTACTGGCTTGTATTCTCTGTATTTATAAGAATGGATATACCTAATTATCCGCTCTTTTTAATACCCGGATTTTTAGCTTGGAATTTTTTCGCGGCATCATTAAACAACTCCAGCGACGCAATTATTAACAGCAAAGATTTAATATCGAAAATTGCTTTCCCCAAAGAAATTTTGGTAATAATTAATATTGCCGTCCCTTTATTTGATTTTTTAGTTGCGGTTATTTTATATCTGGCTGTTATAAACCTAATCCCTGGAGCATATCATTTTTCTTCGATAATCATGCTGCTTCCGCTTATCATTATTCTGCAGGTGCTCGTTACGTTCGGAATCGCATTGCTTATTTCATGCGCATCGGTATATTTCAGGGACATACCGCAGCTCGTGCAGGTTGGTACTACTCTTCTTTTTTTTCTGACACCGATATTTTACCCGATAACTTTTATTCCGGGGAAATGGCATTACATCTTCCAGCTTAATCCGATGGCGGTCATAATAACTTTTTATCATGATATATTTTATTACAATGATCTGCCAAGTTTCAGATCCGTTTCTTTAATGTTTGCAGCCGGTTTAATCTTTGCTGCATTAAGTCTTATGGTTTTTAATAAGTATAAAAAAGTTTTTGCAGAGATAAGCTGATATGAATAACGGTTTGGCCATTGAGTGTGTAGGTTTATCCAAGAAATTCCGCTGGTATGAAAGAAGCGAATCTTTAAAAGAAAGCTTCACAAGAATCTTTAAAAAATCAAAAGAAAGATATGAATGGTATGTGCTTAAGAATTTAAATCTGCAGATTAGAAAAGGAGAGATGGTAGGAATAATTGGAAGAAACGGATCAGGGAAAACTACTTTGCTGAAATTATTCTCCGATATTTATTCTCCGACTGAAGGAGCAGTAAATATAAGCTGCAGCAGAAGGCTTGCTTTGATTGAATTGGGTGTCGGTTTTTATGAAGATCTGACGGGCAGGGAAAATGTAACTCTTAACTGGGTTTTTAACGGGCTGCCGAAAGAAGAACTCTCGGCAAAATTTAAAAAGATTATCAAGTTCGCAGGAATAGAAAAATTTCTGGACACTCCTCTTAAATATTATTCATCGGGAATGAAAGCAAGACTCGGTTTTGCTATTGCAATAAATGCCGATCCCGATCTTCTTATAATTGATGAAATTCTTGCCGTAGGAGATGCCGAGTTTCAGCAGAAATGCTACAGGGAAATAGAAAGACTTTGCAGAAACAATATTACTTTAATTTTTGTCTCCCACAACGAATCCGATGTGGCTAAGGTATGCAAAAGGGTTATTTGGCTTGATGAAGGGAATATCCGGTTCGATGGAAATGCGCAGGAAGCCCTCAAGCTTTACAAAAAAACTATACCGGATAATTAATGTTCGATCCTATAAAAATAGTTGATATAAATATTTCCCCGTCAGCTGGAAACCTGGAGGATTTGGGAAATCTGGAAAATTACAAGCTGCTGAAGGGATTAGTGAGATGGGATAATCTTGCAATAGGATTTATTGAAGCCCCGGTTGTGAACGGATTCGTTTCCAAAATAGAAATTATCAAAAATATTGCTGCTCATCATTCAAAAAAAATTCTGTCTGTAGTCCTGCAGAAGAGATATGAGAATACAGAAAGAAAAGAATCACCTGCTTTCATAAAGAATTATCCTCTGGTTACGGTTGCAGTATGCACACGAAACCGGACGGAAAACCTGGAACTCTGCATCGATTCTCTTTTAAAATTGAAATATCCGAAGATTGAGATAATTATTATTGATAATGCACCTTCCGATTATTCCGCTAAAAATTTAGTGAAACAATTCAATGAAAAGATCGGCAGTACTTCAGATAATTCAAAAAATTTAAAGTACTGTTGCGAATCGATACCCGGTTTGAATTGGGCGAGAAATCGTGCAGTCAGGGAAGCCCAGGGTGAAATAATTGCATTCACGGATGACGATGTAGTCGTTGATGAATACTGGATTGATGAATTAGTTAAACTTTTCACTGATACGCCGGATGTAATGGCGGTTACCGGTTTGGTAGTTCCATATAAAATGGAAAACTATCCGGAATTTCTGTTTGAGAAATATGGCGGGTTTGGAAGAGGATTCAATAGAATTTGGTACCGGTGGTCGGGAATCGATGAAGACGGGAAGAAGGAAAAAGCCGCAAAATTTTTTGGAGGTACCGGTAAATTCGGAACCGGTGCTAATATGGCCTTCCGTAAAAAAGTTTTTGAAAAAACCGGAATGTTTGATCCTTCGCTTGATGTAGGGACACCTACAAACGGCGGCGGTGATTTGGAAATGTTCTTCCGGATAATTAAATCCGGCTTCATATTAGTTTATGAACCATATGCAATAGTACGGCATCGGCACAGAGAATCTTATAAAGATTTAAAAATACAAATAAGAAATAACGGTATCGGGTTTTTTGCTTATTTGGCAAGAAGCTTTGCGGTTTATAAAGATGAACGGTTCCGGCTTCTTTATTTAGGACTCTGGTGGTTTTTATACTGGAACATAAGAAGATTAATTTTAAGCTTTATTAAACCAGGTTATTTTCCCCGAGATTTAATTTTTGCGGAATTGAAGGGTTCAATAATAGGACCATGGAATTATTTTAAATCAAGAAAAAATGCCGGCAATTTGAGCAGGTTATATAACTCTCCTTTGGAAAAAAATTTCATTCAGGCTTCGGATGAATTTCACAAGAAATATTACCGAAAGAAAAAATCGATCCTTAAAACCATAGATCTTTTCAATTTCCGTTTTCCTAACGAAAATTTCGAGGAATATTATAATTCTAGAATAATCCTGCTGGGCAATAAAAAGTATATTTCCAAACTCGAGATTAAAAACAATTACTCTTCCATCGGGAATATCAGGTTT
>CAYSGP010000590.1:0-4952 GCA_964430095.1 uncultured Ignavibacteriaceae bacterium | reverse complement strand
AAAATCATCGCCATTTTTCTTTTGAACCAGGGCAATCCTTTTGTGTTTTTCAAATCTCTTATTACATCCTTAATAGGTCTTGTCCTGTATAATGTTCGCTTAATATTAAGTTGGCAGTAAGTGCAAGGATGCGGGCATCCTCTTGATGCTTCAGTTACAATTGGTGCAGTAAATTTCTTTTCAGCAAGATCGTATCTTGGAGGAGGAATATTTTCTAAAGAAGGTGAAAGATCGGATTGATATCTCGATTTTAAATTTCCTTCAACAAGATCATACACCATTTTAGGCCAAATATTCTGAGCTTCACCAACTAAAATAGAATCGAAATACGGCTGTACTTCATAGGGAAAAGTTGATGCAAATTTTCCTCCGCCAATTACAATCTTTCCTAAGGCTTTAAACTTTTTTGCAGCTTCATATGCATGGGGAGTTAAATAATCCATAAAACTAAGTGCGATAATATCAGCATCGGTCCCATAATTTATAGGCCGGACCATCTCATGAAGAACCTCCACATCAACAACCGGGGGAGTCATTCCGGCTAGTAAAAGTCCCGGCAGCGGAGGGGCAGGGTTTTTTGCATAATAAGGTTTTTCGTTAATTAAATTCTGAAATAAAACGATTATTAAAATTTTTTTCTTTTTCATCTTTTTTCTTTTTGCTTCTTAAACTATCTAATAGAATCTTATATTATTTTAATATTAATTAAACAACTTATTTAGAAGAACCCTCTTATCTTCAGTACTTAACTTTTCTATCTGATATTTATTATCGGTTCCTGCCGATAATCCTGCTAAACCACCTAATGTACCCCCTACAACGATTCCCAAAATCGTGGATGATAAACGTCCTATTGCAGAAAATCCTAAATCATAAGACTCGTCCCCGTCTTGAGATATTGCATTTACGAATATACCGCCTAGAACAGCACCAATTATAAATCCAATTCCAAAGTTTGGTTCATTCCTTTTTAATACATATTGACGGAATCTTGATGAAGAATGAACAACTGATTCATAGATTTAATAAACAAGGAATCAGATTCATATTTATCTATAAATACATTTACAAAAGGTTGATTTGAAGTAGTGTATATTTCCCAGATCTGATGTTGGGCAAATATTTCATTTTGGATGAAGAAAAAGTCTATTGAAGCGAGGAAGAAATAAATAATGTTTAATTTCATATAGGCTAAATGCTTCTATTTTGTTTTCGTTCGAGCATCTAAGCAACGTGTAAATTATTTTCTGATTCTTCACGGTAATTGTTCTCATTCCATACTTCTTCAACTGCTTCAGCCAACTTATCAATATCTTCTTTAGTGTGTGCAGCCATAATACTGATCCTGAATCGTTGCAATGAAAGAGGTACGGCAGGATATTCAATCGAATTAATGAAGATTCCTCTTTTATGAAATTCGTTAGCAGCTTTGCGTATATTCATTCCGGCCGGCACAATGAGGGGAAATATTGCTGTCTCTGTATTACATTCAAAACCTAATGATGAAAGTTTCTCTGCCGTATATTTGATATTACTTCTTAATGAATCGAGTATGGCCGGTTCTTTTTCCAGCATATCCAGCCCGGCTAAAACAGCCGCTATCGTAACCGGTGGAAGAGAAGCAGAGAACATATATGAGCGTGCAAAGAAACGGAGGTAATTGACTAACTCTTTCGAAGCGGCCACGAATCCGCCGGTGACCGCAAAGGTCTTGCTGAATGTTCCCATAGTTAAATCGATTTTTCCATGGACATTAAAATGTTCAGCACTTCCGAACCCGTTATGTCCCATTACACCTGTTCCGTGTGCATCATCCAAAATAAGGTATGCATAATACTTTTTTGCCAGTTCTACAAGGTGATCCAGTGGTGCGAGATCCCCATCCATTGAATATACTCCTTCAACTGCAATATAAATATCGTTTTCAGATTTAAGTCTTAGATTTTTTAGTCTCTGTTCAAGATTAATCAGATTATTATGAGGGAAGCAGAATGATTGAAACCCGGACATTTTTATACCATCGCAAAATGATGCATGGCTGAAAGCATCATATAAAACCAGACTATCAGTATTCATTAAAGCTGTTACCAATCCTACATTTGCTCCATATCCGCTTGAAAAGATTAACGCATCTTCAGCTCCTTTCAGAGCAGCAAGTCTTTCTTCAAGTTCACGGTGAAGCAAGGTGTATCCATTTAGTAAAGGCGGTCCGCCGATCCCCGTCCCGAATTTTTCAATAGCTTCTTTGGCTTTCTCTTTAATGTAAGGATGATTCGCAAAACCTAAATAATTATTGGAGCCGAACATCAGCATTCTTCTAGTCTTGGATGCAGCATTATCATATACTTCAACTTCACGATCCGCAGCAGAAGAAATACAGCGCATGCATAACATTTCCTGATTTTCATTCAATTTATTTATAAAACCGTTAAAAAATTCCGTTTTGCTTTTGAGGTTCATTTTTTTCCCCTTTAAAAGAATTTTATGAAGGTCAAAATTTTCTCCTCCTTTGTAAGTTGCTGCCGTATTCATTCTAATTGTCTTAAAAAAGTTTAACATTCTTATGAGTATTCTAAATAATATTGATGAAATGAATGTCAGCCGGATGTAAATGAAATGTCAAAAATTTGCTGTCTACTGTTACTTACTTAGCCAATAAAGTGAAATTTTGCGGAATATTTTTTGGAAGCTGCTTTGAACTTTAGCGGATTAATTCCTTATCGTATTGTAACAATCTCTTTAAATACAGTTCGGTGTTTCCTTCTGCTTTAAATGAAAGATTTCTTATTCTCTCAGAATCAATTGTGATATTTCTATCATAAAGCTTCATTTTAATTGCAGCTTCTTGAAATACAATACCTAATCTTACCGGTTTCCAATTTTCTTGATATGCTGCTTTCAAAAAATCATTTTCGTTTTTTGAAGGAATAGTAAACAGCAATTCAAATTCACCATGCTCCCCTGCTAATAAAAGCCATGGTGAAATTCCCCTTGTTTTGGATATTTCAGATGATTCTTTATCTAAGATATTTTCCAAATCCTGGTTAATATAAAAACCAAGGTTGTTCAGCCGCATCAATTGATCTAAAGCTGAAATTGCCGCGTCGCTTGTATCTATACATGCCGAAGCAAATTCACGAATTAACAATGCCTCACTTAATTTTGCGGAAGGCAGGTAAGAAAAATTATTTTTATGATCACCAAATAGTCTATTTACAGCATATGCATTTCCTCTTCCAAGCTTGCCTGTAGAATAAAGAATATCTCCCGCTTGGCAGCCGGTTCTTCTAAGAGTTTTATTTTTTGGGCATCTTCCCAAAGCACAGCCGGTTAAAATTAAATTTGGACCGCAATTCGTATCTCCGCCCAGAACAAAAGTTTCACTGCTTTCAACAGCATCTTTGATTCCTCTCTGAAGTTTTTTAATAAAATCATTTGAAATATTTTCAGGAAGGATCTCCGAAATCAGCAATCCGATCGGTTCTGCACCTACTGCAGCCAGATCGCTTAAGTTCACCATTACAGTCATCCAGCCGATTAAATAGGGATCATAGTACAGCTTGGTTTCAATTTCTTCCGATATGCTGTCAATGGTTAAGGCTATATATTCATCAGAATTTTCTGAAATGCTTATTATTTCCGAATCCGATTCATGAAGCAGGTTTTTTTGAAAAGGTGAACGGCAGAAATTCCGCGCAAGATTATTTATCATATTATTTTCAAGAATTGATTCTAACATGAACAAACCTTTATTAATTTTGGTAAAATCTCGAAAACTGCAGAATTGGTTTTAATAATCTCGCCGTCAAATTCAATAAAAAAATTCTCATTTGAAAAAATTTTTATTTCACTGCTCTGCCAGCATCTTTTTTTTGCTATTTGATAAAAACTTCCTTTTTGCAAATTGTTAAATAAGCTTATAATTTCAAGCATACTCATTCCATAGCAAAGATGGATATCAAATTTCCCGCTATTCAATTTTTTTACCGAATTATATCTAAGATTTCCTGAAAAGTTAGGATTTTTAACGATTCCTAGATTGGTAAGATTTATCCCGAGTTCACCGGTTCCGGCAGATTTAATTTTAATATCGAAATTTTTATATTTCAGAATTGTTTTTAAAGCAGAGTATAAAATTGACAAACCGGTATTTGTCTTTTTAAGCTTTTTTAGAATTAAATCAGGATTATTAAAGAAATGATTTGCTTCAGCAGTTATCCCGATGCTTGCGTTAATCAAAAAATATTTATGTCTTAATATTCCTTTCTCTTCAAATGAAATACAGCCGATGTCTCTAAATTCGGCAGCTTCAAAATTTGTTTTAACAGGAATACCTTCGATCAAAGTGCATTCGGAAAAAGGTTTGTGAAAATCGTTGCTTGAACCGATCCCGGCTGCACCAAGTTTTATATTTTTCAAATCCTCTTCCGGAATTAATTTCAATAATTTATTCAAAACATAATTTACTGTTCCATCCCCGCCGGCAGCAATAAAATTTATTTCACCTTCCATGAAAGAATTTTTTATAATCGGATCAATTGAACCATTGCAGTCTATTCTATACCATCTGATATCTTTTGAGAAATAACTGCTGATTTTTTCCCATTTTTTTAGTCCTCTGCCCCCGGAACAGTAAGGATTTAGGAAACCAATAGTTTTCATTTCTATATCTGTTGTTTTGAAGGTCTAAGTTTAAGTATTAAGGAAAATCAATAATAAAAAACTAACAGCGGTATCAGCCATCCTGGTTTTTGTGAAAGTACAATTGACGATAAGATTAAAATATAAGAATGAACAACCGGCAGAATGGCTTTATATGCATCTTCATCAGATTGAACTTTATGCAGCCGGTATTGAGCTGTTAAAGCTGCAGTTACGCCGGATAAGAAAAATAATAGAGAAGGGATATCCGAAATTAACGTGTGAAATTTTTGGAAAATGAATATTGATGA
>CAYSGP010000589.1:0-4616 GCA_964430095.1 uncultured Ignavibacteriaceae bacterium | reverse complement strand
GTTAAAATATGAGCTAAATAACACTTTTACCGAAAGTGCAGAGTACTTCTTAGTTTCCAATTAATCATGACTAAAAGCAGTTTAGAAATAAAAAATCGAAAGCCGTATCAAAAAATTATTCTCAAAGTCATTCTGTTTATTGCCATTATTTTAATTTTTTTTTTAATAGCGGCATTTACAGCTTTTTATATCTTTAAGGATGATATCACCAGATCGATTCTGCTGAGCCTTAATAATAACATCAATGGCAAAATATCCTTCTCCGATATTTCTTTTTCACCGCTGAAACATTTTCCTGATATCACTTTAAATCTTAATAATGTAAAATTAATAGAATCGACAGATGCAGATTCTGCTGCCGGCCCGATTTGCAAATTTGAAGATGTTTATTTCTCCGTCAACCTGGTCGATTTATTTTCATCCAGGATAAATGTGCCCAGAGTTTACATCGATGACGGTTACGTAAATCTTGTTGTGTATAAGGATAGTTCAACAAATATTGGAAATTTTATCGGCAAAAAAAGGCCTGCCCCTTCTCCTCAAATAAAAGAAAAAAAGGCAGGTCAAATTTCGAAGCGGGACAGCTCGGCAATTTCTCTGACAAAAAAAACTCAATCCGCTAAAAAGCCTTCCGGTGAAAACAACGAAGGTCGCCCTGTATATGAGGAAATAAAAAAGAAAAAGCCGCCCGCTCAGAAAACGAAAAATAAAAAAGGTAAATCTTTTGATATAGACTTGAGCGTTGACAGGCTGAGCTTATCAAACATAAAGATTAAAGCAAAAAATTTTTTGACAGCTAATGCATTCGGCATTTCCGTTAAGGATTTTAACTCTCAGATTTCTTTCGGCAAAAAGCATGTTGCTGCTGATTTCCTTCTGGATTTAACTATTGATTCAGTGATAATTAAGGACAAATTAATTTTATCGGATAAAAATCTTTCTCTCGATTCAAAGGTCCATTTTAATAAGGATTCCGCATTTGTAAGAGTAGATGACAGTAAACTGGTTTTTAACGAAGCATATTTCAATTTTAAGGGATCCCTCGATTTAAAAAATGAAGGCAATGCTGATCTTTCCATAACAGGGGAAAAAGAAATAAATGAAAGCTTCTTATCTCTTTTTCTTAAAGAAGCCGTCACAAAAAATTTAAAAAGAGGATCGGCAGAGTTTATTGCCTCGGTAAAAGGGAAAACCTTTACGCAGTTTCCGAGAGTCGAAATTGAATTCCTTTTATCCGATGTTTTTTTATTGAACCCTGTAACGAACAAGCTGATTAAGAATTTAAATTTGAAGGGATTCTTTTCTTCAGGATCAAAAAATGATTTTTCCGAGGCATTATTATTAATAGATACTCTGTATGCGGATTTTCCCAGGGGAGTGCTGAGATTTTCGGGGAAGGCTGAAAATTTTGTCTCACCTGAGATTGATATAAGCCTTTTCCTTGATGCCGAGGTCACCGGACTTAATGACATATTTAAAATAAAATTTATTGATGATATCAGAGGCGGGATTAAAATTGATCAAAAGTTTAAAGGGAAATATAATTCTGATAAGAAAAAAGTCATTACGGAATTGAACAATGCCGATATTATCTTAACTGATTTTGGAATTAGTATCCCCCGTGCAGTAAAGCTTGATAAAGTTAACGGTGCGATCAGCCGGAAGAATGATAAATATTTTATTAAGGATCTGTGGGTAATTTATAAAGATACTGATTTGCTGATTGACGGTGAGTTATCCAATCTTCATTACTTGATCTTTGGTGCTGACAAAGATATCAATGCTGAATTAATGATAAAATCACCGGTTTTCAATCTGGCGGATTTTCTTTTTTTTGATCCTTACATAAAAAGAGATTTTCCGTATAGAATTTTAAATATCGACCTTTCTGTTTTGGTTAGAACAAGTACCGGCAAGCTGCTGAAATTTAAATCTTTTCCCGAAATAGAAGTCGATATTAAAAAATTGGAAGCTTCAGTAGAGAATTTTCTTCCAGCCATTAATATTAACTCCGGAAAGTTTGTACTTACGGAAAATATCCTCGGCTTCAATTTGAAGTTTGGTAAATTCAAAACAGAATTTCTTGGAGGGGAGTTGAATTTTACAGGGGAATACAATGTTTCCCGTTTTCAGCCGTACTATATTAAAACAAGTGCAGCTTTTAAAGATATCATGCCTTCAACATTTTTCAATTCGCCCGGTGACACTATACCCGAATCACTGAAGGGGAGGCTGTCCGGATCTTGTTTCATTGAGCTTCAGCTGCCCAAAGATTCCTTAGTACTGAAATTTGTTAGTCTCAAGAAAGGTAATCTGAAATACAAGTTTTCAAAAGATACCATATACACCAGGAACTTGAGCTTTGATTTCAGCAATATTTATTTTAATCGTAAAAAAGATAAAAATCCTTTTGCCACACTTACCACGAAAGGTAAATTTAAAGCAGGCGGAGTGAGTTCGAGCCAGTTCAGGGTAAGAGATTTATATTTTGATATAATTGTTTCGGAAGGCGCTTATCAAATAAAATCGAACAAGTCAACGATGTTTGGGGAGAATTCAAAGGGTATATCTCATTTTAACATGAAACCTTTTGCAAAAATACCTTCGTTTAGTTTAAAGTTCAGCGTAGATACTTTCTATGCAGAGAAAATGCTTGCTTCTTACATGGAAAAAGAAATTATAACCGGACCGCTCAGTCTCGCAATGGATCTGAATACAAAAGGTTCTGAATGGGAATCAATTGTTAAAAACCTGGATGGAAAAATTAACCTCAATGGAAACACTCTGGTCTTCTATGGTTTGGATGCGGATAATCTGCTTGAGAAATTTAAACGCAGTCAAAACTTTAATTTAATAGATGTCGGAGGTGTTCTGCTTGCAGGACCGCTGGGTATTGTGCTGACAAAAGGAAGTGATTACGCAAACTTATTGACCTTGGACCAGGGGGAATCAACTAAAATCAATCAACTGGTATCAAACTGGACTATAAATAACGGCCGTTTCAATATCGAGGATGCAGCTTTTACAACTGCAGAAAACCATATCGCACTGAAGGGATCAATTGATTTTGTACAGGATAGTTTAAATCTGGTTACAGCCCTTCTCGATGAAGACGGCTGCAGCGAGTTCCTTCAGGAGATATCCGGAAATATTAATTCGCCCGTCCCCGGAAAAGTGAAAGTTTTTAAGACAATCCTTGCTCCGCTTACAAATTTATATAACGATGTTGTCGGGATAGACTGCGAAAAGTTTTATAACGGCTCTTTAAAACATCCTGAAAAATAAAATCTGCGGAATTTATTTTCTCTTCTTGATTTCAGATAATAGTGAGCTGTATAAAAAATCCCCGTGATGCGAAAGGATTCAACGATATCTACAGAAGATATTTATTTAGATTATGATGACGAAACTCTGTCGAAACACTAGGGGATGGGGAGGAGTAAAGTCTAAGTTCAAGTGCAAGTTCAAGAGTTTTCACTTCACCCGAACTTGAACTTAAACTTGAATTGAACTTGAACTTAAACTTGAACTTGAACTTAAACTTGAACTTAAACTTGAACTTGAACCCGAACCTGAACTTGAACTTCAAACTGAACCTAGTTTCACAGATTACTTAGCCATTTATTCTGGTTTGGCAATTCAAGAAGGAATCATTGAAGTTTATTAAATTTAATTGTTGATGAATTCTCTGCATGTAAAGAATTTAGTTGGAGGTAAGATCTTAAATAAAAATAATTTATTTTGAATATACGATACATTACCCGTACAATCTGGATTTTATCCCTTGTGAGTCTTTTTACCGATACGGCAAGTGAAATGCTTTACCCTGTAATGCCGATTTATTTAAAAAGCATTGGCTTTACCGTTATTCTTATCGGAATTCTTGAAGGAGTTGCGGAAGCTGCTGCAGGGTTGAGCAAGGGCTATTTCGGCAATCTTTCAGATAATCTCGGGAAGCGGGTTCCTTTTGTCCGGATTGGTTATTTGTTAAGTGCTGTATCGAAACCTATGATGGCGGTTTTTATTTATCCGGTTTGGATTTTCTTTGCGCGTACTGTAGACCGGTTCGGAAAAGGAATCAGAACGGGTGCCCGCGATGCAATTCTTTCTCATGAGACAACTGCGGAAAATAAAGGAAAGGTTTTCGGATTCCACAGGGGTATGGATGCGTTAGGTGCGGTGCTCGGACCGTTGTTGGCTTTACTCTATCTTTACTATAATCCGGCAGATTATAAAAATCTTTTTTTAATTGCTTTTATTCCCGGTGCTGCCGCTGTTCTTTTTACTTTTTTTTTAAAAGATAAAAAAAATGAATCTGCTGAGTCCGGAAAATCTATTCACTTTTTTTCTTTTCTTAATTACTGGAAAAAGAGTCCGAAGGTATACCGCAAAGTAGTCATCGGGCTCCTGATATTTACACTTTTCAACAGCTCGGATGTGTTTTTGCTTTTAAAGCTGAAGGAGACGGGCATAACCCATTCTTTCATTCTAGGCATTTATTTTTTTTACAACCTTTTCTTTTCTTCTTTTTCTTTCCCGGCAGGAATTATTGCCGATTAATTTGGATTGAAAAAAATTTTTATTTTCGGGCTCGTATTGTTTGCAGCGGTTTACAC
>CAYSGP010000588.1:0-4960 GCA_964430095.1 uncultured Ignavibacteriaceae bacterium | reverse complement strand
TGTGGTTAGGCAAGAAGCGGAAAGAAAGCAATGAGGAGGAATAATGCATCATTTTAAGCCTTCTCAGGTTCCGCATAAATTTTTTACACCCGGCGTAATCATCCTGGCTGTTATTGCTTTAAACGGATTAGTGTTTCTTGCAGGCAGATTTTTTCTCGGGATAGGATCGGTAACAAATTTAAATAATCAATATCCATGGGGATTGTGGATTGGAGTCGACGTCGCTGCGGGAGTTGCACTAGCCGCCGGAGGTTTTACTTCTGCCGCTCTTGGACATATAATGCACCGCGAGCGGTTTCATTCAATAGTTCGTCCGGCTCTTCTTACCGCAATGCTGGGATACACCTTCGTGGCAATAGGAGTTTTTGTTGATATAGGACGGTGGTATTATATCTGGCATCCATTGATAATGTGGAACGGAAACTCTGCTTTATTCGAAGTAGGTATCTGCGTAATGATGTATGTAACGGTTTTATATATTGAATTTCTTCCGGTTGTTACGGAAAGATTTATAGGTAATGTGAGATTAAAAGGAATTCTGACTTTCTTAAATAAACCTGCCGAAAAAATCCTGAGAATTTTAGATAATGCATTAGGAAAAACAATTTTCATTTTTATAATACTCGGCGTTGTTTTATCTACACTCCATCAATCTTCTTTAGGAACTTTGATGGTAATTGCGGGAGAGAAAATGCACCCTCTCTGGCAGACTCCTGTTTTACCTCTTTTATTTTTATTGTCTGCTATATCAGTCGGATTCCCAATGGTAATTTTCGAATCGATGCTGGCTTCCAAATCTTTTAAAACAAAACCCGAAATGGATGTTTTATCCCCGCTGGGCTATACGGTTGCCCCGCTGCTTGGGCTTTACCTGGCATTCAAACTTGGAGATATGTTTATTAGGGAAACGTTTGTGTATCTCAATGAATTTAATACCGCAAGTGTAATGTTCACCATTGAAATCGTTGTGGGAGTCATTATTCCTCTGAGAATGTTCTTATCAAAAAAAGTTCTGCAGACACCATCACTCTTATTTACAGCCTCATCCTTGGTAATATTCGGGGTTCTGTTAAATAGAATAAATAATTTTATAGTTGCTTATACACCGCCTTATTCATTCGGATCTTATTTTCCTTCATTCGGAGAGATCTCCGTTACTGTGGGTTTTATGGCATTGCTGGTTCTCATTTATAGATTAATAGTTTTGAACTTCCCTGTCATCAGCCGATCTGATGAAAATTTCATTATAAAATCAAAGTATACAATCAAAGGATAGATTATGCAAAGGGTTATTCTAGGGGTATTAATTTTCACAACCCTTATCTCGGCTCAAAATAACAAAAATCATTCTTTCAAGCAGATAAGCTGTAAATCATGTCATTCATGTGATGTACCGACTAAACAGGATCCATGTCTGCTCCCCTGCCCGCGCGAAGATATGGTTACTGTTCATCAATCCGCCGTTGAAGGACCTGCGATAGTTAAATTAGATCAGCTTTCAGATAAATATATGCCCGTGGTTTTTCCACACAAAATACATGCACAGATGTCTCAAATGTCGGGCGGCTGCATCGGATGCCATCACTACAATACAGCAGGACCTGTTTTACCGTGCTCCGACTGCCATAGTGTCGAAAGAAAAAGAGAAGATATCAGCAAACCGGATTTACAGGCCGCGTATCACCGTCAATGCATAAACTGCCATAAAGAATGGAGCCATTCAACTGACTGTACTTCGTGTCATGAATTGAAAGGAAGTAATGGAAATATTATTCAGCAAAGTGAAGAAAAATTAAAAGGGAAGGAACATCCGAAAGTTGAGGAGCCGAAGAAAATAGTTTATGAAACAACCTATAATAAAGGAAAGATTGTTACATTTTTTCATGATGAACATGTAAATAAATTTAATGCGGAATGCATCAGCTGCCATCAAAAAGAAAACTGCTCAAAATGTCATGATAAAGAAAGAAATCTGCAGAAAATCTCTTCTTCTAATCCGGTAAAAATATCAAAATCAAAAGATGATCATCACCAGCCTTGTTTTAAATGCCACGAAGAGGATAAATGCAGCAAGTGCCATATGGGTAATCCTATGGAACCGTTCAATCATAAAATCAGCACCGGCTGGGATTTAAATAAATTTCATGAAAAGCTTGAATGCATAAAGTGTCATAAAAATAGTAAATTTGTTAAGCTGAATAACAGCTGCACTTCCTGCCATAATAATCTTACGGCAGGTTTCAATCATAGTCTTGCCGGGTTAAAGCTGGATGAAATACATACCGAACTGGAATGCAGTGACTGTCATGCAGAAAGTGATTTTTCCAAATTGCCTGATTGTTCAAATTGCCATGAGGATAAAAGTTTTCCAAAAGATAAACCGGGAAAATTAATTAAGATTACAAAAAAATAAGATTCAGCAAAATCAAAATGCTTTCTTATTTATTTATAAAAATATAAATGTCTAAAAAAATCGGTTTCAAATTAATTTTTATTGTAGGAATTGCGGCAATTCTTATTATAGGAATTTTTTCATTCTATAATATCCGTTCGCACAGCAACGCTCTGCTGGCTGAAGTGGAGCGGCATGCAAACCAGCTTAGTGAAACGGTAAAACACAGCACGCGTTATGATATGCTGCTGAACCAGCGTGACAGGATTCATACAACAATAAATACTATCGCGAATCAGCCGGGCATCCATGATGTAAGAGTTTTGAATAAAGAAGGAGAAATAATTTATTCCTCAAGCAGCCGGGATATCGGAAAAATGGTTGATAAAAATGCCGAAGGATGCTATGCATGTCATGCTGCAAATGAACCTCTTGAAAAACTCCCGATTAAAGATCGTACAAGAATTTTCCAAAATGATTCCTCAAGAGTATTAGGAATAATCAACCCGATTTATAACGAAACTTCCTGCTGGACGGCAGATTGTCATGCACATTCAAAAAACCAAACCATGCTTGGTGTACTCGATGTTACTATTCCGCTGACCGATGTTGATAATCAAATAAAAAGAGGAGAAATAGATACTTTAGTTTTTGCATTGAGCGCGGTCGTTGCTTTGAGTCTTCTAATTGGATTCTTTGTAAAAAAATGGGTTGATAAACCTGTCAAAGAATTGGTAAATGCAACTCATGAAATCGGTACAGGAAATCTTAACTATGTTATTAATGAGGACAAGGCCGATGAATTCGGCCTGCTGGCAAAATCTTTCAACAACATGACTAAGAAATTATCGGAAGCCAGGGTTCAGCTTTTTCAATCGGATAAAATGGCTTCTCTGGGAAGATTGGCTGCTGGTGTAGCCCACGAAATAAATAATCCATTAACCGGGGTTTTAACATACAGCAGTTTTTTAATGAAGAAGACTCAGAATGATCCTGAAATATATGAAGATCTAAAGGTTATTGTCAGGGAAACCAAACGGAGCCGCGAAATTGTTAAAAGTCTTCTTGATTTTGCAAGGCAGTCGGTTCCGAAAAAAAATAGGGTTAATATTGAAGAAGTAATCAGCAGAGCTGTTTCGGTAGTTGAAAATCAATTATCAATAAACCATATTGAGCTGATTAAAAATATTGAAAAGGATATTCCGCAGGTTACTCTTGATTCGAACCAGATGCAGCAGGTTTTTATTAACTTATTTGTAAATGCTGCAGATGCAATTGGTTCAAAAGGAGGAAAAATTGGGTTATCTGCTTCAATGATAAAATTATCACCTTACGGAATAACCCATATAAAACAGGCTGTTTGTCCGAAAAGACATGATTTGATAGATAATGAAACTAAAATTGACGGGCTGGCTTCAATAAAAGTAAAAATATATTCAGACGGAAAGCAGGGCATTATTAATCTCGATCCGGTTTACGGCAGAAGTCATCATATTTTTCATTTTCCATTTAACCTCGAAAATGATTATAAGCTCGTATGCTCTAAATGTGAAATATCATTAATGGAAGAAGGCAAGAGATGTCCTGAATGCGAAGCACCTGTTTATACTTTTGAAGTTCCTTCCAGAGGATTCGTGCAGGGTTGTTTGGGTAAAGATTGCACATGGCAGAAATGGGAAGCGGTTGATATCGGCGGACAAAAAGACTACCTTGAAATAAAAATTTCAGATACCGGATGCGGAATTGCAAAAGAAAATCTTTCAAAAATATTTGAGCCGTTCTACAGTACAAAAGGACAGAAAGGAACCGGACTCGGACTCTCGGTAATCTGGGGGATTATCGACAACCATAACGGGACTATTAAAGTGGAAAGCGAATTAAATAAAGGGACTACTTTTATTATTCATCTTCCTCTTAATCAGAATTAATAAAATGAATAACGGAACAGCTTCCCCTAGTATCAGGGGAAAGAAGCAGTGGGATATTTTAGTAATTGATGATGAACAGGTAATAATTGATGCCGTTGTGAAAATTTGTTCGTCTGAGAATTTTACAGTTGATTCGGCGGTTGATGCACAGATCGCCTTAACAAAGCTTGTAAAAAATACTTACCGTTTGATAATCTGCGACATAATGATGCCCGGAATGGACGGTTTTGAATTTTTAGATGAATTGAATATAAGGAAAATCAATTCAGCTTTAATTATGACAACAGGGTTCTCAACTGTCGATAATGCAGTCCGCTCGCTTTACAGCGGAGCGATTGATTTTATCCCAAAGCCCTTTACAACAGACGAATTATTGAGCTGTGTGATAAGAGGAATGAAGTACATAGAAATTCAATCTTTGCTTAAGACTCAGAAAGATGATTCGGCTGTTGTTTATGTTCCCTGTCCTGCTAAATATTACAGGCTGGGTTATTCAAGCTGGGCTTCTGAGGAAAGTACAGGTTCCATTTTAATCGGCGTAACTGACCTGTTTATTAAAACAATTGATAACTTTTCAGGCATAGAGCTATTATCTGCCGATGAAGAATTGATTCAGGGAAATTCATGTGCATATTTTAAA
>CAYSGP010000587.1:0-3483 GCA_964430095.1 uncultured Ignavibacteriaceae bacterium | reverse complement strand
GCAGGCTGCAAAATCTTAAATCCTGACGGTTCTTTACAACTCGCCTGCCGAAGGAGTTTCCCGGGTCCGTGGACTTCTTTCTGCAAGGTTACCGGCCTTAGTTCTTTATTTCCCCACAGCAGGTTATTTGCCAGATATAATCTTACTTACCTGGATGAAAACCGGACTTACGAGGTTGATGCAATCTCGGGATCATTTATGATGATGAAAAAAGAGGTATATGAAAAAATCGGCGGATTTGATGAACAATTTTTTATGTACGGCGAGGATCTTGATTTATGCTACAGGATTCAGAAAGCAGACTGGAAAGTTTATTATACTCCGGATACGCAGATAATTCATTACAAGGGGGAGAGCACCAGGAGAAGCAGTCTGGACGAGACAAAAATATTTTACGATGCAATGAATCTTTTCGTGAAGAAGCATCTTTCAAGCTCAATATTAGTTGAAACAATTCTCAAGACAGCAATCGGATTCAGGAAATTTTTTGCATTCATGGCTAGGAAGAAATTGATTTTTATTTCAGTCATAATGGATTTTATTGTCTTTAACGCATCCCTGTTTCTTGCCGAGCAAGTCTATAAGGTGTTCAGTTCCTGGTCAGGATTTCCCCCTAAGAGTCTTCTAATTGTTTATACTATTCCGGCATTGATGCATATTTTAACTGCAGTTTTAGCCGGATCTTATAAAAAAGATTCAATATCCGTCCTGAAAAATTTCGGTGCCATTATCCTCGGTTTCTTTGTTATTTCCTCCCTTACTTATTTTTTCAAACAGTATGCATACAGCAGAGCTGTAGTAATCATAACCTATTTTATTTTATTATTTACTTTAACCGGATGGAGAGTAATTTTTAAGCTTCTCTTCAGATTCGGGATAAAGGAAAATGAACCTGCAAGCAGAAATACGCTTATCATCGGCACCAATTCGGCGGCAGTATCGATTGCTAACAAGCTGAAAATAAAAAAGAATGATTATCATGCAGTATTCGGATTTATCAGCGCTTCTCATGCGGATATCGGGAAGAAGCTCAACGGCTATGAGATTGTCGGAAGCCTGGAAAATTTAAATAAAGTAATCAAAGAAAAAAAGATACAGGAAGTAATTTTTTCCACCGAAGAACTTTCTTATTACGATATAATGGCTATTGTTTCGGCAAACCAAACCGAAGATGTTGAATTTAAGTTAATTGATACAAATTTGGACTTTATTGTGGGGAAAACATCCGTTACAATGATGGATGATATGCCGATTATTGACATAACCAATAACATCTCCAGACCCTTGTTAAAGTTTATTAAAGCGGTTTTCGATTATTCCATAGCTTTAATTGTTTTGTTTTTTATTTATCCTTTCATATATTTCATCGTAAAACTCACCGGGAAACGGAATGACTTCAGAGATTTTGTTCTGAATGTTCCGCGTATTTTTTCAGGGAAAGCTAGTTTTGTCGGACCGTTTGAAAATAGTGCAAGGGACAATCTGTATATAGGGAAAAAAGGTTTAACGGGTTTTTGGTATATAGAAAACATGGAAGGAGGCGACAGAAAAAAGCTGGATCTTTACTATGCTAAGAACCAGAATATCTGGCTTGATATGGAGATCCTTGGAAAAACAATAAATAAAATGTGGAGCAAGCATTAAAATAATGGCAAAAACTATTTTAGATTTCGAAAAGCCGATAAACGAATTGGAAGCTAAGCTTGCAGAAATGAAAAAATATTCAGACAATTTAAACATCGATAAGGAAATTGAAAAGATTGAAAAGAAAGTTAAGCAATTGAAAGAAGGGCTTTATAAGGATTTAACAAGATGTCAGCGGGTTCAGCTTGCAAGGCATCCCGACAGACCTTATACTCTGGATTACATTTACCTGATCACCAGTAATTTTGTTGAACTGCACGGAGACAGGCTGTTTAAAGACGATAAAGCAATTGTTGGCGGCCTGGCCATGATTGATACTTTTAAAGTGATGATTGTGGGACATCAAAAGGGAAGAGATACAAAATCAAACCTGTTCAGAAACTTCGGGATGTCCAATCCCGAAGGATACCGTAAAGCACTAAGATTAATGAAGCTGGCTGAGAAATTTAACCGGCCGGTTATTACATTGCTCGATACGCCCGGAGCTTACCCCGGATTGGAAGCCGAAGAGAGGGGACAGGCTGAGGCAATTGCAAAAAATATATTTGAGATGAGCAGGCTCCGTGTACCAATCATTGTTGTAATAATCGGCGAAGGTGCAAGCGGCGGGGCGCTGGGAATCGGCGTCGGCGATAGAATTTTAATGCTTGAAAACTGCTGGTATAATGTAATAAGCCCTGAATCATGTTCAAGCATTCTATGGCGCAGCTGGGATTATAAAGAACAGGCTGCAGAAGCTCTTAGGCTTACAGCTCCGGATCTTTTAGAACAAAAAATAATCGATAGAATAGTTCCCGAGCCGATGGGCGGCGCACATAAAAATCATAAAGAAGCCGCGGCAATCTTAAAATCTGCTCTGGTTGAAGAACTAACGGCTTTGGTAAAAATCAAACCGGAAAAGCTGGTAGAAACCAGGATTCAGAAATTCGGCAGTATGGGTGAATTTAACGAATAGGATTCTCCTTGGGATCTGTTAGATAACCCCGGATTACAATCTTCATAATATTTCTCCCATTCTAATTACATTTTTCAGCAGGTACGATTTATGTGTGCTCTATCGAATTAATGGAGCTGTGATGATAAAGAAAAATGATAAAGTAATGCTTAATATGAACATACCCGAGCATAAATTGCTTAAAGGCGCTTTAGGTGAAGTAATACTCGTCTGCAATGAAGGGGAGGAGTTCGATATTGAATTCAGGAACATCGTTGGGGAACTTCTTGCAGTAATCAGGCTTATCCCTGCACAGTTTCAGAAACTTAATATTATCCGAGTCCCGCAGGTAAAAAAATTTAATCTTAATTAATTTCTTTTTGATTTTTTCAAATTATCTGTCCGCTTTTTTATAAGTTTGTAAACAAAACATTCCTCAATTTTAATGTTAAAAGACAGTACGGAAATCAGGGTCCGTTATTCGGATACCGACCAGATGAAGTTTGTGTATAACGGAAAATATCTTGAGTACTTTGAGGTAGGCAGAACAGAGATGCTCCGGAACAACGGACTACCGTACGGCATCATTGAACAAAAAGGTTTCCAGCTCCCGGTTATTGAAGCATTTGTAAAATATATTAATCCGGCTGCCTACGATGATCTGCTTATTGTGGAATCTGAATTACGGGAATTTCCTTCATTAAAAATCCATATCGATTACAGGATCATCAAAAAAATAAATGAGATGATTGTAGCCGAGGGTTTTACTAAACATGTATTTATTAAGATTGATACAAAAAAGATTATCAGACCGCCTGAATTTTTTCTGGATAAAATGAAAGAATTTTTTCCCGAAATAAATATCCGCAATGAAAAATAATTTTGATAGAATCATAAAAAATGCT
>CAYSGP010000586.1:0-4234 GCA_964430095.1 uncultured Ignavibacteriaceae bacterium | reverse complement strand
TTATCAGGATTATCCGGAAGAATTAATCTCAACAAGCAGCAAGGAAATTTTTTCTTCAATTCCGCCATCGGATTTATTTCTCCTTCTTTCGATGTAAATGATGTAGGATTTTTCTGGCAGTCGGATTTAATCAATGGACATGTCGGGGCAGGATATTCATGGACGGAACCGAAAAATTTTTACCACTACATGGAAATGGGCGGTGCGCTCTTCAGAAGCTATAATTTCGGCGGCGATATAATATGGCAGGGAATTTTTCATTTTGGTTATATCCAATTCGCAAATTATTACTGGACTAACTGGAGTGCTGCATACAATCCGCAAACTGTAAATAACAGGAAAACCCGCGGGGGACCTCTTTCAATTAATCCACCCGGTTATGAATTAAATTTGACGCTGGGTTCCGACAGCAGGGAGAGCTGGGTGTTAAGCACCGAAGGACATACATATCAATCAATTGATCAAAACTGGTGGAATGCGGCATTTACTATTGAATATAAACCTTCTACAAATATTTCCGTAAGCGCAGGTCCTTTCCTCGAAGGAAATTATCAGAATAGCCAATACGTGGGTATATTTGAAGATCAGTATGCAGTAAATACTTTCGGCGAAAGATATTTATTCGCAGAAATGAATCAGAAAACATTTGGCGCCAATATCCGGCTGAATTGGACATTTACGCCGAAGCTTAGTCTGCAGTTATATATGCAGCCGCTGATCTCCTGTGCCGATTATAACAACTTTAAAGAATTGGCTTTTCCAAAAACTTACAGCTTCAATGAGCTCGACATTTCCTCTGAAGACAACTCAACAACCAGAATAGATCCCGATAATTCCGGACCATCGACCGAGCTTTCATTTGATAATCCTGATTTCAGCTATCAGTCATTACGCGGAAATGCCGTTTTAAGATGGGAATACCTCCCCGGTTCGGTAGTTTATTTTGTCTGGACGCAAACGAGATCAGAATCTCAAGACTTCGGAATGTTCAGGTTCACACAATCGATGAACCATCTTTTAGATGCACATCCGGATAATATCTTTATTTTGAAGTTCACTTATTGGATGAATATGTAGGGGAATGTTATAAAGAAATAATGCAGATAAGCCCGATTTCTGAAAAGGAACCGGGCTTATTAATTTGAGATGATTGTTCTTTCCTAAATAGAATCAATTTTTGAAATGTTTAACTGTATTTAAAATGAGGTGTTTTTTCCTTTCATTTTTTCCTTCCAATTATTTTCCAACTCATTAATACCAACATTTCTTTAATAAATGAAATAAAAAACAGATGGCACAAGTATGGATTCCAAGATGAATGTTTTTAATAAAATTCTAAAGACATCTTTTGAAGAAACTACTTGTATTTTCTGTATTAACTATTATTTATACATCAGGGTATTCACAGGAATCTGTGCTGCTGAAAATATCTCCTCTTGCTTTCAATGAGGATGGTACAATAGATCCGGTTTTTACTTCCCTGCTGCTTTCATATAATATTTTAAATATTAATGATGTCTTCTTAACCCGGGAAATACTTGATAAAGGTGGATACGAAGTAAATCCATTAATGCAATGGGCAGCAAAAAACCGTCCCTACGACTTAATATTTAAATCCGCATTGATGCTGGGCGAGAATTTAACTCTTAAATGGATTAAAAAAGAGAATGAATTCCTCGGTTATGCCGCTGCTGTTCTATTCAATCTTTTATATTCATATGTAAACTTTAACAACTATCAACTGATTATCAGATTGAATAGTGAAATTTAAATTATAATTTTACATTCAGTTTAAACCTTTCAATTTTATTTTCACAACTCAAAATCTTTATCCATTCTTAGATGAATAGAATTACTCCTTTCTTTTAATTATTTTGAATTAATGTTTGAACAAATAAAAATATCGCTGCCGCTTAAAGGCAGGACGTACTCGCTTTATGTCGATCATCTCAGCTCGGATATATATTTTGAAAAGATTAAAAATATAGCAGATAAATTCTTAAAATTTTGTAAGAATGAAAAAGAGTTTCTAAGCTTAGTTCAATCATTAAGTGTCAAAAAAAGAGTGCTCAAAAAGATTGGTAAAGCAGAAGGTTTTTTATTTGAATTGATAAATACTTTAAAAGGTGAACTTTCGGATTATACAAAAGAAGTAAAAAATCACCTGGAGAATCTAAGTTTATTTGAACGACGGGATAGGGTATTGTCAACTTCAGAAGAGCAGTATCATTTGTATATGCTTGAAGCGGAGCTTGTAAACCGGATTTATTCCTACGAGTTTAAAAGAAGTGAATATAAGATTGCTTTCTTGCCTCACTGTTTAAGAGATCTCAGCCGCACTTGCTTGTCAAAGCAGGATGAGGTTGATTATTTCTGCAAAGGCTGTTCAAAGTATTGCTATATTAATCACGCCAGCAGTATTTTAAGATCCGCAAACGTAAATCCGTATATCTGGAGAAACGCAAATTTGAAAAAGTTATTCGGAATATTGAAAAAGAAACATGTTACAATAGGTGTACTGGGGATTGCCTGTATCCCCGAACTGATCAGAGGAATGAGGCTTTGTTTAAAATATAATGTTCCCGTAGTTGGAATTCCGCTCGATGCAAACAGGTGTGCAAGATGGATGGGAGAATTTCACGACAATACCGTAAATCTCGCTGAACTTGAAAAGATAGTCCGAGGCTGAGGCTGAGAATGGAATGATATCTTAAAAATATTTTGCCAAATTTGGTTAAGATATTGTTAATTGTTAAAAGTTAATTAAGAATAAGCACAACATCGTACACACTTTTTAGTGGTACTAATAAGACAGAACATCGTACACAAACATCCCCATGGGGATGTAACCGATGTTTAGTTAATAATTATTTGCACAACATCGTACACAACTGCTGTCGTCAAGGCAGCTTTAATACAATTTGAACTGAAATTCTGTGATATACTTTTGTTCTTTGAAAATTTTCAATTTATGCTCTTGGATTATTATAACTCCCTTAACGTATTCATATTGAGTCTCTTCCGGAAGAAGAAGTGATAGATTAAATATGTTAAATTTAAGGTCGCTTCTGATAAAACGGATTATATGTATCTCTCCTTCCTCAAGAGGAAGAGCTTTATTTGGAAGAATATAGTCCTCTTGCAAAATAAAGACAGGGTAATTAAACTTCTTTCTGTATTGCTCTGGAGTTAGGCCATCCAGGCAACTGTAGTGGTGAGATTGATTGTGAATTTGGCAGAAGTGTTCAGCAGCTTGTTGAACCTGCCCAATATTCTCAAATTTCCCGGAATTCAAAACAGCACTCTGCATGGTATTGTTAAAGTGTTCAATAATCCCATTTCTCCAAGGTTCTCTAACCGGAATGAATACAGGAGTAACTCTGTTAAGCAGACAAAGCCGGATTACCTTACCCAAGGCTGTGGGTCTAATTAAACTGCCCCAGAAGGCTCCATCATTGTCCATCTGTAAAAAATCAGGTTTACCGGCGGTTTTCCAGAAATGGATTAAATTATTGCATACATTACTTGAACTCTGGTTTTCAACAGCTGCTGCCAGAGCATAATGTGTATCGCAGCAAATCATGCTAAGAAAATAGTATCTGATTACACCAGCATTACCGTGTATATAACGAGGACCTATAAAATCCATTTGCTGGGATAGTAGATATCCATCATATGGGTATTTTTTCCCTTTAGGTTCATATCTATCTATTCTCTTTTTATGAGTAACTTGGTTTTGCTTTAATATTCGAGCAATAGACCAAACAGGCGGAGGAGTAAAATTCTTCATCTTTATGTCATAGTAAATTGCCTGTGGGCCATATTGCATAAATGGAGTTGACATCAATTTTTTCCTGGTTTCCAGTACAAGTTGCTCGGTGTTATTATCAATTTTCTTTTTCTTTGTTCTTGGTCTTCTGGACTGTTCTTTAAACCATTGTGGATCGTTACTTTGAGACCTGTTTAACCATTTGTAAAACCATTTCCTTGAACAATTTAGTGTTTTACAGATTTCAGTTACGCTCCAATTACTGTTATAAAACTCTAAAGCTCTTCTTCTTAATTGTTCTTTTGTAAGATTGTTTTTCATTTTGCTACCCTCATTTTTAGGATAGCAAGTTATAAACTTTCTATTTGTTCACTAAGATGTGTGTACGATGTTTGCTAATTCTTTAGCGCTAACTGTAACCGATCTCTTGCTATTTCAGTGTAACCTATGTTATGCTAATTCTCA
>CAYSGP010000585.1:0-4491 GCA_964430095.1 uncultured Ignavibacteriaceae bacterium | reverse complement strand
AAGAATGACAAAGTTCTGGGTTAAAGTATTTGCTTTAACATTTGCATTGGGTGTAGCCACCGGAATTGTAATGGAATTTGAATTCGGTACAAACTGGGCAACCTACTCCAGATTTGTCGGCGATGTTTTCGGCAGTGCGCTTGCTGCCGAAGGAATTTTTGCCTTCTTCCTTGAATCGGGTTTTCTCGCTCTGCTGGTTTTCGGCTGGGATAAAGTTAAACCGAGAACTCATTTTATTGCTACGATAATGGTTTATCTCGGTTCAATGTTCAGTGCAGTCTGGATTGTCGTTGCGAATTCATGGCAGCAGACTCCCGCTGGTTATCATTTAGTATCTTATGGAGAAAATGTCCGTGCAGAAATTACTGATTTCTGGCAGCTAGTCTTTAATCCTTCCTCAATGGAAAGACTTATGCATGTTTTATCGGGTGCATGGCTTGCAGGATCCTTCATGGTGATAAGCGTCAGTGCATTTTATATTTTGAAAAAGAGACATCTCGATTTTGCAGGAGCTTCCTTAAAAATTGCTCTGGTGCTTGCTTTATTGGCATCATACTTCCAGCTTTTTACAGGGCATCGCAGTGCAATGGTGGTCAGCGAATACCAGCCGGAAAAGCTCGCTGCCATGGAAGCTCATTTTGATTCATTAGCTCCCGCTCCATTGCATTTATTCGGCTGGGTTAATGAAGATAAACAGGAAGTCAAATTCGGAGTTGCAGTACCGGGTCTTCTGAGTTATTTAATTTCCGGCGATACGCAGCGTGAAGTAAAAGGGCTTAATCACTTCCCTGAAAATATGACTCCGCCGGTGAATATTGTATTCCAGTCTTACCATTTAATGGTGGCAATAGGAATGTTTTTAATTTTTATTTCTACTCTCGGTGCTTTTTTGTGGTGGCGCAAAAAACTTTTTGATCATAAATGGCTTTTATGGATTTTCGTTTTTTCTGTCCTGGGACCCCAAATAGCAAATCAGGTCGGATGGATAACTGCAGAGGTGGGCAGGCAGCCCTGGATTGTATACGGGCTGCTGAAAACATCCGAAGCTTTATCAAAAACGGTTCAGGCTCATCAAATTGTTTTCTCTTTAATCCTGTTTGCCGTTATTTATTTGTTTCTCTTCATTCTTTTTATTTACCTCTTGAATGAAAAGATTCAGCATGGGCCTGAGGAACCTGAAACCATTGCATCCGAATATGAAACGCAGAAGCTTCTATTTGATAAGAAAAAATGAAAAAATTACAAGCAGCTGCTCAAACCGTATTTTGATTTATTCATAAAAGAGTTTAATGAGTTCATGGAGGGATTATGGATTTAAACACTGTCTGGTTCATTCTTGTCGGAATTCTGCTGACCGGCTATGCAATATTAGACGGCTTTGATCTGGGAGTCGGTTCACTGCATCTTCTTGTTAAAAAAGATAAAGATAGGAGAACATTAATAAATTCAATCGGACCTGTTTGGGACGGGAATGAAGTATGGCTTGTAACTGGAGGCGGGGCTTTGTTCGCAGCATTCCCGGAAGTTTATGCAACTGTTTTTTCCGGCTTTTATACGGCATTCATTCTCTTAATTTTTGTTTTGATCTTCCGGGCTGTGGCAATAGAGTTCCGCAGCAAGCAGGAAGCAAAATGGTGGAGACAAATGTGGGACATTCTTTTCAGTATTTCCAGTATTTTTATCGCTTTCCTAGCAGGGGTAGCTTTGGGGAATATTGTTACCGGAGTTCCAATCGGATCTGATAAAGAATTTGCCGGGGACTTCTTCGGATTAATTAAACCGTACACTATCCTGGTGGGAATAACAACCGTTGCACTTTTTATGATGCACGGGTCAATTTATCTGGTAATGAAAACCGAAGGAGAGATCCATGCTGAAGTTAAAAAATGGGTGAATAATACTATTATTTTTTTCGTTATCTGTTATGTATCTACAACCATGGCAACATTAATTTATTATCCGCATATGATCCAGCATTTTAAATCCGAGCCATGGTTATTTATACTTGCATTGCTGAATATGCTTGCCATTGCAAATATTCCGAGGGAAATTTATCGCGGTAGGGAATTAAGGGCTTTCCTTTCATCATGTGCTTCAATAGCCGCACTAATGGCTTTATTTGCGTCGGGAATTTTTCCAAGTGTTGTTATTTCAACAATTAATCCTGATTACAGCCTTACTATTTACAATGCAGCGTCTTCGCAGAAAACTCTTTACACGATGCTTATTATTGCTGCGATAGGGATGCCGTTTGTAATAGGCTATACCGTAACAATTTATTGGATATTCAGAGGAAAAGTAAAAATAGATCAGATGAGTTATTGAAGAATTTATCATTCATCTCTATTTACTGTTTCCGGTGAAAATGCCGGCAGACAAATGGCAATATATTCCGCACCATCCTGATGCGGTGTACTATATTGAACCCATTCTCCCTTTTTGGTAATTACAGCTTCGCCTTCATTAACAACAATTTCTTCATTCCTGGTTTTTACATGAAGTTCGCCTTTTAGAACTAAAGTATATTCATCGAATTCCGGCGACTGTCCGGGTTCTATCCAGCCGCCTGGGCTTTTCATTCTTGCTATGCTCACATTTTTATCTTTAGTGTTAACTCTTCCAATGAATTCTTGTATGATTTTCGGTTTGTTTCCCGCTGCTTTAATTACGGAGGGAGAAGTTACTTTAGTTGCCATAATATTTCCGTAGAATTTTTTTGTTATTAAAACTTGAAAATAAAATTTGGATATTATTTTGAATAAGTAATTCTATAGATCAAGCCTGCGTAATCATCCGATACAAGAAGAGAACCATCAGGCATTGTTAAAACATCCACAGGTCTTCCGGAAACTGCATCACCTTGAAGCCAGCCTTCTGCAAATGGTTCATAACTGACTGCATCATTATCTTTAAGCTTAACAAGCATTACTCTATAACCGATTTTTGTAGATCTATTCCATGAGCCGTGTTCGGCGATGAAAATTTGATTTTTATATTCGTCCGGGAACATATTTCCGGTATAAAATTTCATTCCCAGGGCAGCTACATGCGGTCCCAGTTTCTGCACCGGATTTACATATATGTTTAAATCTGCTCCTTCTCCGTATTCCGGATCCCGTATATCATCTCCGTGAAAAAATGGATAACCAAAATGGAGCCCTTTTCCGGGCGCTCTGTTTAATTCATCAGGCGGAAGATCATCACCCAGCATATCACGTCCGTTATCCGTGAACCAAAGTTCCTTTGTTTCCGGATTCCAGTCGAACCCAACGGTATTACGGATACCTTTTGCAAAAACTTCTAAGTCCGTCCCGTCTGCATTCATGCTCATTAACGAAGCATACCTTTCATCATCATCTCTAAGGCAAATATTACAAGGGGCGCCTACAGGAATATAAAGCCTGCCATCCGGATCGAAAGCAATATACTTCCAGCCGTGATGCGTGTCGTCGGGAAATTTATCATTAACTACTACGGGAGCAGGAGGATTGTTTAGGTTTGCTTCAATATTATCGTATCTTAAAACCCTGCTTATTTCGGCAACATATAAACTGCCGTTTCTGAACGCGACTCCATTAGGTGAATTCAATCCGTCTGCAATTGTAAGAACCTTATCGGCTTTAAAATCTTTGTTTTCATCAATAACGGCATACACTTCAGATTCCCTGGTACCTACAAATAGAGTTCCATTATCACCAAGAGTCATAGATCTGGCATTATCAACGTTGTCCGCATAAATATTAATTTTAAATCCGGGCGGAAGTTTTATTTCTCCTAAGTCAGTAGATAGAATTTGATCATTTGAATTGCAGAAGAATGCAATTGAAATCGGCAGGAAAGAAATCAAATAAATCAGACTATTTTTGAGTTTAGAATTGATCATAAGTTCTTCCTTATATTAATGAAATTTTTTTTCAGGCGGAGGCATTATGATCCATAATACTATATAAACCAGGATACCTGGAAAGGCAGCGCTTAATACCGAGAGCAGTACATATCCGATTCTTACAATTGCCGGATCCAGTTTAAGCCATTCCGCAAGTCCTGCGCATATTCCTGCTATCATTCCGTTTCGGGATCTTTTAAGGGGCATAAGATTAAGTTTTAATTATCAATCTAAAGATAAATTCTCTATATGCAATTGAGGAAAGACAAGACCGGTTGAAGAGGATCGTAAATAAAATAATTTTTTACTGGATTTTTTTCCCGAATTCAGGATCAATAGGCAGCGATTTTATTATAAAATAACCCGGTATCATTGTAAATAAAATCCAGATAAAAAAAAGTTTATAGCCTAAAAATTCCTGTATCATTCCGCTGAACGCACCGGGAATCATCATACTTAACGCCATAAAGCCTGTACAAAGAGCATAATGAGAAGTTTTAAATTCACCCTCCGAAATAAATATCATAAACAGCAAATATGCCGTAAATCCGAATCCGTATCCGAATTGCTCACCTGCAACGCATAATGTTACAAGAAAGAAATTT
>CAYSGP010000584.1:0-12631 GCA_964430095.1 uncultured Ignavibacteriaceae bacterium | reverse complement strand
CCCGGTTGCGCCGGAAGTTTTACAGAAAGATTTTATCTTTCCCCTATCAAGAACTTCTTTGGCAACCACTGCAGTTCTTATAACTTCATCAAAGGAAATATCTACAGGATCCAAATCAATTACCGCATAATCGGGATTATTAATCGAATTAATGCGCGAAAACCAGGGATTAATTTCAATGCACCCCAGGTTAGCCATATATATTAATGATGCTTCGTCGCTGCAGATAAAATATTCTACATTTTTTTTATTGGTTTCAGAATATATCTCTGCAGTTTCCAGCCATTCGGCAGTAAGCTGGGCAACATTTTTCTGATAAAAACTTTTTCCCTCAATCCCGTTGGGATGCCTGTTTAATGATTCCGGCCTCCCTTTTAAATAAGGCAGAATATATTTGGATATTTTCCTGTAGTATTCAATCAGATCGCCTTTGGTAAAACCTTCCACGGGCCAGAAGATTTTATCAAGGTTCAATACCTTAACCTTCTTTGCATTAATATACAGGTCCGTCTCCTGCTCATCTTTTAATCCGCTTTCGAAATTTTTCAGCTCTATTTCTTCGCTGGTATTTTCCCGTAAAACTTCTTTAGGATTCTTATCCTCTCTTAATCCTAAAAATACCGGCTGCCTCATTGCACCTTCCTCAGTCCATTCCGAAAATTCAACCTCGCAGATTAATTTAGGCAGAACCCATGTTACAGGAGTATTAGTTTTGGGAGGATTCTTAAAAGGCGAATTTTTTGTAATGAGAGGTTTTAATTTGGAATAAATGAAATCTATATCATCCTGGGTAAATCCTCCGCCGGCATGCCCTATATACAAAAACTCTTCGCCGCGGAAGACTCCTAGAACCAAGGCCCCGAATTTATCACGGCTTCCTTTCGGTTTAGTAAATCCTCCCACAACAGCTTCCTGTCTTAATTTTGTCTTTATCTTAAGCCATTCTTTGCTTCTCTTCCCCATATAATAGCAGCTGTTTACCTCCTTAGCCAAAATACCTTCAAGCTGTTTTTCCATGGCAGCCCTGTAAAAATCCGAACCGCCTCCTATAATATGATCGTTATATCTTATATTATTGATCTCAGGAAGAATTTTTTTGAGAATCTCTTTTCTTTTAAGAAGCGGAACGGCGGTTAAATCAAAACCATCGAGATAAATTATATCAAAAACATAGTAGAGCAGGTTACCGTATCCGGTACGCTGGTAGTTCTGAATAAGCTGGAACTTAGCTCTTCCTTCAGGATCAAGAATGACAATTTCCCCATCCAGTATAATATCAGAGCCGATATTTCTCTGAAGTGAATCGGCTATTGCAGAAAATTTTTTATTAAAGCTGTTCCCGTTACGGGAATAAAGGCTGACTTTTCTGTCTTCTCCTCCGGAGGCGGATCCGCCTTTGGCGGAAATTTCTGCAATTGCACGGTAGCCGTCCCATTTAATTTCATAAATCCAATTATCTTTTTTAAATGATTTATCTTTTTCGGTATGCTCTAGCCAGGAAGGATCGGTTAAAGTTGCGAACATAGGTTTTATATTGCGAGGCATTTTCTTTTTTACTGCCTCTTTCAGATCTGTTTTTGAAAGTTTATTTATAAGAGGGACTTTTTTTTTTCACCGCCTCCGTCTACTTCTTCCAAAGTATTCCCGGTGAGGACGGATGCCGAATCCTCAAGGATGTCTTCAGCTGTACTAAACTCATCTTTCTTTTTTATAAGAAGCCATGAATTTTTCTGGGCTGTTTTCATTTTGACCAGCGCAAATTCACCTTTTAATTTTTTGCCGTTTAAAATAAATTTCAGATCTCCTTTTTCAAGTCCCTGCTTCAGAACCTTCTCATTTTCATTTCTGTCTGAAATATTTTTTGGATGGTAGGTCCCATTATCCCAAACGAGTACTTTGCCGGCACCGTATTGCCCTTCGGGAATAACTCCTTCAAAATCCTTATAGTCAAAAGGATGATCTTCAACCATCATGGCAAGCCGCTTCTCGTGCGGATTAAGAGTAGGTCCTTTAGGCACTGCCCAGCTTTTTAAGACGCCTTCAAGTTCAAGCCGGAAATCGTAATGAAGATTGGTTGCATCATGTTTCTGGACGACAAAAATCAATTCGCGCCCTTTTGTTTTCCCGGCGCCTGCCGGTTCTGAGGTTTTTTTAAAATCCCTCTTCTTTTTATATTCCTGCAGTCCCATAAAATAATAACCAGATTTCTTTTAAATTACAAAATTAAAATATCTATTCCGGTTTTGTTCGTTTGTGATTCCTGCAAGAAACCCTCTTATTTTTTAATGTTACATACGGTTATTAATTATATCTATTCCATGGAATTTTATTTATTTTGTTTTCTATTTTCAAAGAAATTTATTAGTTTGCTATTGAAAGAGACAATTATCTTTTATGACTTCAAATAAACTCTATAGTGGGTATTTTATCAAGGACTCCAGGGGATATAATTTTATCCGCAGATTTTATGACAGGTACCAGGATGAGCTGCAGACGATTGCCTATAACAGCTTCGACAGCCTGCTGAACCATATAAGCTTAGTCATCAATACAATTGAATTACCTAAGATCACCAGGAATGAAGAAGTATATATAATCGGACTAATTAAGGTTCAGTGCAGAACACTGATTGATCAAATACTGAAACTAAAAAGCTCCGACAATGAAACGAATAATGATCAGCAGGTAAATAACTCTGCTAAAACCCGTGATGTTTTTAAAAGAATTAGTGAATTTAAATTGCAGCTGGCTCCGAAGGAGCTTACAATTTTTAATTCGATAATAGATGAAGAAACAAGGGAAGATTTGACCGAGGAAGGAATTAATAGCGATTCGTATCAAGGTACGATAAAAAAATTAAACTCGAGATTTGCAACTTATTTAAAGGAACTGGGATATAATTATAATACTTTTTTCACCGAGAAAAAGGTTGAACCGTTAGATGAAAACGGCTGAAAAGAATTTCCTTATAACAAGCAGACCCAGAAGATAGATGGAAGGAAAATTTTTAGGAATATATACAGAAATATTAAGCGGTAAAGCTGAACATTTATCTTTTGAATTAATTTCGACTTATATAAACTTTCACGGTTTATTAAGCAGAAAAGAAAAAAAATTTTTTGAAGATCACCTCCATGAATGCGCAAGCTGCATGGATAAATTCAATGATACTTATGATGAAGAATTTGAATTTGACGATGCAAAAATTTCCACTGTTCTGAACCCTGAAAGCTCTATCTTTAAATCCGATTTTAATTACAGTTCATCCGACGAAACAATAAGAGCAATATTCCGTCCGGAAACCGATATAAATGTAACCGTTTGGGATAAGCAGGAGCCGGGGTTTCAGCAGTATTACCTGGTATTCAACAGAATACAAAAAGAGGGGAAGGATCAGAATTTAAAAATTATTGTTCCGGAATCGGATGTTGTTTTAAGAATCATTTCCCCAATTGCAAATAAAAAGTATAAGCTGCCTACCGCCTGGAAGCTTGATATCTCGTCTATAAAAGCCCTGCAAGTTGAAATAATTACTAGACATTATGAAGAACCGGAGAAGAAAGTTGTACACCGCAAAACAAATTTCCTTCCCATAATAAAATATACATCGCTTATCCTAGTTCTTTTCGGAGCAAGTATAGGTTTATATCTGTTGCTCGTCCCGTCGAATGATGTTGATCAATTCATTGAGGAGAGCCGCCGCAAGTCCATCCCGGGAAAAACAGCGGTTTCTTCCGACTCTTTATCTTCAATGAATAAAGATAAACAGCAGAAGAAAAATCAGACTGCCGCAAAGGATTTAGCCAGCTATAATTCAAACAAACAGCTTGAAAATACAATCGATAGGGATCCTGGGAAAAAGATAAAAATTATTTCACCTCTCACAGGAGATACGGTAAAAAAACATCTTGAGTTTGAATGGACTTCGCTCCCCGGTTTAAATGAATATAAGCTTACAATATTGGATAATAAAAACGAAGAAATATGGAAGCGGACGCTTACAGACACAAAAGTTGATATACTTCAAAAATTGAAACCGGGCCGTTACTACTGGAATATAGAGGTCAACGGGGAAACAGAAGCTACAGGTAAGTTTTATATTAAATAATATTAAAGTTAAAGGTCAGGCCATGCCTGCCCTGAAAAAATTAATTTACGGATATATGGGGTTTGATTTTTTCTTCCAGGTATTTCTTAGGCGTTGCCCCTATTACCGCATCAACCACTTCACCGTCCTTAAAAATACCCAAAGTAGGAATGCTTCTAATACCGTATTTCATGGCAACCATCTGGTTCTCATCGGTATTCAGCTTTACAACTTTTAATTTACCCTGATATTCCCGGGCAATTTCATCCAAAATCGGAGCAACCATTCTGCAGGGACCGCACCAGGGAGCCCAAAAATCAACCAGTACGGGCACATTGGATTTTAAAACTTCCTGATCAAAATTTATGTCCGTTCCTTCAACTGTATATTTCATATTATTTACTTCCTTATTTTTTATAATATATGATGAGCACATCAAAAAAAGGATTCAAAAAAGTAACGGCGGCTCCTTACCAAAATTGTTTCTCCGCATTAAAAACAATAAAAACTCTGCATAATTTGTTCTTTAAATAATTAAAGTTTAAGGAGTTTAAATGACACTTTTAGATTTAATAATTCTTCTCATTATCGCAGGAATCTGCGGTTCAATTGCACAGGCATTAGTAGGATTTTCACGCGGAGGCTGTTTTCTTTCGATTGCCGTAGGATTTATCGGTGCCCTTCTTGGCTCATGGCTGGCAAAACAATTCGGATTCCCCGATTTCTTTGTAATTGAAATCGGCGGTACTTCTTATCCCGTAGTCTGGTCAATTATCGGTGCCGTAATCTTTGTAGGAATTTTAAATCTTTTAACTCCCCGGCGAGCTGTATAAACCGGCAGTTATTCTTGAATAGAGCTTTTAATAATTTTGACCTTTCATAAATTCTTGATATGATAGTTAAAACTATTTGAAAATTAATTTATTATGGGCACCCGCTATAAAGGAACTAAAAAAGAAATAATTGCGCTTGATACATACATTAAATTAATTAGATCTTCGGAATCCGTAAGGACAAGGATCAGCGGATTCATAATTACAAAAGGATTGACTGAAATCCAATTCAGTGCGCTGGATGCTCTTTACCATTTAGGTCCGTTAAACCAGAAAGAACTGGGAAATAAGCTGTTCAGAAGCGGGGGGAATATAACGCTTATAATAGATAACCTTGAAAAGCAGAAATTAGTTAAAAGAGAACGGGGGGAAGACAGAAGATGCTTTATGCTTAATCTGACAAAACAAGGGAAGAATCTGTTTCAAAAACTTTTTCCCCGTCAGGTTCAGTTGATAAGAGAAGAGATGAATTTTCTGAGTGAAGAGGAGCAGATCAAGATGCAGAAACTTTGTAAAATCCTGGGATTAAAAAAAAGAAGCTAGCCTGGATTATTTTATTTTTTTTATCTCATCAATTATTGAAGGGAGAACCGTCCCGGCTTTTTCAAAAAAAGATTGATCTGATATTGAGGAAACCTCAGTTTCTTCAATATTAATCTCTGCAAGATAAGCACCGTTTTCCTTTGCGGAAAAAATTAATGATGCAGCGGGATAAACAATTGCAGAGGTTCCCACAATAAAAAAAATATCGCTGCCGATTGACGCTGTTTCCGATTTTTTAAATTGATCCTGGGGAAGAAATTCGCCGAACCAAACTACATCAGGCCGAATCATTCCCCCGCAGCTGCATTTAGGTACGCCATCCCTGAAATCCAGCTCCGAATTATATTTTGTTCTGCATTTGATGCAGTAATTTCTTTCAATATTTCCATGAAGCTCGAATACCGTTCTGCTTCCAGCCCTGAAATGAAGGTTGTCTATATTTTGGGTTATTACACTGACGCTTCCGAAATGATTCTGAAACTCGGCTATTGCGAGATGGCCTTTATTAGGTGCAGATTCATGAATAATTTTTTTGCGGTGATTATACCATTCCCAAACCAGCTGCGGATTTTTCAGGAATGCATTGAAATTTGCCAGCTCTTCAGGATTTAGTTTATTCCAGATTCCGTCTTTTCCTCTGAATGTAGGAATACCGCTTTCAGCAGAAATTCCTGCCCCGGTGAAAAACACAATATTCTCTGCTGCAGATAAACGCTCTAAAAAATCTTTTGAAAATGTTAACATCTGTTCTGCTTATTTTAATAATCATCCTTTTTTAATTTCATCCAGAAGCTGTTTTGCTTCTTTTAATAATTCATCATCGTCTTCATCTTTCTTGGGTGCGGATAAAACTTTAGTAAGTGTTTCTTTCGCCTTTGATTCTTCATCTTCATCCAAGTAAATCTTCCCTAAATCCAGGAGGAACATTCTGAAATCGGGGAAAAGCTCGACTGCTTTTTTCAATTCTTTTAGTGCTGTTTCTTTATCTGCCCACCCCAACCCTATAACCGCACGAGCCGGAGCCCATTTTTCACTCACTTTTGCATGAGTTCTTCCAAGGATATAATGGGCGAGAGCCTGAATATAATTTCCGCCGTTATTCAGCTTAATTGCTTTTTCACAATCTTCTTTCACCTTATTTACAATGCCTGCAACAGAAAAAACTCCTTTGAATAAGGCAATTTTACCGTTGGCGGCCGCTCTTCTTATATAAGATATTGACTGATCCGGGGCAAGCTTGACCGTATTTTCCGCATAGCTTAAAGCTTTTTCAAACTCTGCGTACTGTGCATCTTCCTGATCCCCGGTTTCAGCAGGCATATGTTCGGCAATATCAATATAGCTCCTGCTGATCCGCCATAGTATCTGCCAGTTTCCGGGAGAAATTTTATCCGCCTTTAAATAAATATCGAGAGCTTTGTTACTCTTAAATTCTTCAACCGCCTTGTCTCCTTCAGCAAGGAGCTCATCAACTGATTGTGATCTTCCAGTAAAAGGAATAACTACAAAAGATAAGATCAGAAAGAAATCCAAAAGAAATTTTCCGGAAAGCTTTAAAGATATTTTCATGAACTTTCTCCTCTAGTCGAACAAAGTTTTTTTTATTTCATCTTCAATTTCGGAAGTCAGCCCGTGGTTGAAGAGATCGGTTGAAACAATATTTAAAAATTTAGTCCATTTGCCGTCATTTTTTATTTCGGTATTTATTGCATTCTTATAAGCATTTACTTTTGCGCTTAATTCATCCGCCTGGTAAAGTGCAATTGCTTCAACCGTTTTGGGAACAACCGGAGACGCATATTCCAGCTTCCCCTGATGGCTTAAAATCAGGTGGAGCAGGCAGTCTTTTAATTCTTCGGGAAAATCGGGAATTTTTTTTGCTTCTTCATTAACCAGCATAGCGGCAATTACAATATGACCAAGAAGCTTTCCTTTATCCGTATACTCAAAAAAAGTATCATAGTTCAGCTCATCGGTTTTTCCATAATCATGCATCATTGCCCCGCAGATCAGAAGGTCACGGTTCAATTCAGGATGAATGTCGCACATCAGATCGCAGATTTTTATAATTTCCAAAGTATGTTCGATTAATCCATGGATATAGGAATGGTGCCACGATTTTCCGGCAGGAGCAGCCGAGAACTTTTGAAGGTTTTCTTCATTAAAGATCAAGTTCATCAGCATGCGAAGTTTATGATCGGAAATTTTTTCAATTCTGCAGGTGAACTCCTTTTTCATTTCGTCCGGATTTCTTTTAGATCTCGGCATCAAGTCTGAGTGCACCACATTATCATCCGGAACAGCCGATCTGATATTTCCAATCTTGATCTGCGGTGTTCCCTGGTAATCATCCATAATCCCATTAATTTTTACTATATCTCCGCATTTAATCCCGGGATATACCTGCTCAAAATTTTCCCACATGTTGCAGTTTACGGCTGCAGATTTATCACCGGCTTCAAGAAGCAGGAACTGCCCCCGGTTATCTTTCCTGCTGCGCAGTTCACATTTTCTGATTACTAAAAAATGATTTACTGCATCGCCTTTTTTCAGCAGTATCAAATCCAGCTGGTTGAGCATTTTAATATTCTATTTATAAATGAAAATTTCACTAAAACATAAGCTGATTAAATTTAATAAAAATATGAAAAAGTTTGGAGAGAAAAGAGATTTTATTATAGCGGAAAAAATACGGGAAGAATTTAGGTTAGTCTTTAACTATTTCAAAAATGCTTTCTTTCGGAAGGTATGCTATTACAGAACGGTTTAAAAGATCAATAGATACTGCAATTGTTTTGCCGTGAACAGCATCCTGGATTTTTCCTGCAACACCGGAAAACGGTCCTTCCTTTATCAGAACCTTTACTCCCGGGGCAAGTCCTTCCTGGATATAAAAATCAGTTTGAGTAAGAAGCATGGTCTTCAAATTATCAATCTGCCATGCTGGAATTTTTGCAGGAGCACCTCTTTCACATACACACCTCACTACCGAATACTGCTCGAGGCAGTTAATGCGCTCCTTCTCATCCGCAAAAATAAAAATATATCCTCTCAGCAGAGGCTCAATAATTTTTTTCTTCCGGTCGCTCCACTGCCTGATTTTTATTACGGTGGGAAGGTAATATTCGACTCCGATTGATTCAATCTGTTCCGCAGCTTTAAATTCGCTTCTAGGCTTGGTATATAATGCAAACCATGCTTTCACCGGATGTATTCTATTAACATTAAATCTTTCCATAGGGCTATCTTGATCTCTGCATTATTTAACTACAGGCGCTCTTCCGACAGAGTAGTAAATAAATTTCATCTCCGCCATTCTCTGCATATCGTAAACATTTCTGCCGTCAAATATAACCGGCTCTTTTAATAAAGATTTAATCTTATCAAAATCCGGATTCCGGAATTCATTCCATTCTGTTATTATAAGTAAAGCATCTGCATTTTTTAAAGCTTCGTAACTATGTTCCGAATAGCATATTTTATCTCCCAGTATTTTTCGGGTTGTACTAACAGCTTCAGGATCATAAGCATTTATAGAAGCCTTATTTTCAATTAGCTTGCTTATAATTTTAATTGAGGGAGCTTCACGTACGTCATCGGTATTAGGCTTAAACGCCAATCCCCAGACCGCAAAATGCTTTCCTGAAATATTTCCGTTAAAATGATTTAGGATTTTTTTTACAAAGAGCTCAGGCTGAAGATTATTAACCGCAATTACGGATTTCAGGATTTTAAAATCATATTTATTTTCGTTGGCAGTATTTACAAGGGCGTATACATCTTTAGGGAAACATGATCCGCCGTAACCTACGCCGGGGAAAAGAAATCTCTTTCCGATCCTGGAATCAGCACCCATTGCGATTCTGACCTTATCTACTTCTGCCCCGGTTAATTCGCAAAGATTTGCTATTTCATTCATGAAGGAAATTTTGGTCGCCAAAAAACAATTGGCAGCATATTTTGTAATCTCGGCAGATTTTTCATCCATAAAGTAAATGGGATTTCCCGATCTGACAAACGGTTCATAAAGCTCTTCAATAATTTGTCTTGTTTTTGGATTGCTTGTCCCGACCACAACTCTTTCAGGCTTCATGAAATCTTCTACCGCTAAACCTTCCCTTAAAAATTCCGGATTAGCAGCCACATCAAAATCGAAATCCGGCGCATATTTTTTTATGGCTTTACGTACTTTGTCGCTGGTGCCGACGGGAACCGTAGATTTGTCGACAATAACTTTAAAGCCGAGTGAAGGTTCATTCTTAAATAATTTTCCAAGGTCTTCCGAAACTCCCAGAACATATTTAAGGTCCGCGCTGCCATCCTCATCTTGAGGAGTAGGCAGGCATAGAAAAATAATTTCCGTCTTCCGGACGGCTTCCGGAAGATGATTGGTAAATGTAAGTCTGCCTTCTTTTATATTTCTTTCAAAAAGTGAATCAAGTCCGGGTTCATAGATCGGCACTCTTCCCTTCTGAAGCTTCTCCAGCTTTTCTTTGTCTACATCTACACAAATAACATTATTGCCTGTTTCTGCAAAACAGGTACCTGTAACCAGTCCGACATAGCCGGTTCCAACTATTGAAATATTCAAATTATCCTCCTGAAACTTCTCTCAAAATTTAACAAGATAAAACGAAATTTATACAGATATTTTTAAGAGATAAAAAAATTAATGAAGTTTTTTAAAAATTTGTGATTAACCGAGATTCAACTGCACTTTTTTACAGAATTGTTCCCCCGGAATCGGTTTCTGCAGGAGTTCAGTGATCCCCAGCTTTTCATAATCTTTCATGCGTACTTCATCGCATTTCGAAATCATCGCAATAAAAGGTATAGACCTGGTCCTTTCAATATTTTTAACCGACTGGATCAGCTGAATACCGCTCATTAAAGGCATATCGTCATCTGTAATTATAAGTGAAGGAGCTTTTTTCAATATAAAATTTAATGCTTCATAGCCGTTTTCAGTAATAACCAGATCAAAGGCAGGAAAATTTTCCTTAATTAACTGCTCGTATTTATCTCTTTCCTTCTTATTATCTTCAACAAGCAGAATGGTATTTTTTGAAATCGGGATTGTAAAGTGAAATTCGCTTCCTTCATCTTTTTGAGAGTAGAACCATATCTGCCCGTTGTGCTTTTCCACTATTTCTTTTGCAAGCGATAAACCTAAGCCGGTTCCCTTTTCACCCTTAGTACCTTCTGTAGAAAATATCTTGTCAATTTTAAATAAATTCGATTTATTCGGTTCGGGAATTCCCATCCCTTTATCCCTCACTACAAACTCGATAAAGTCATTATTGAACAGGTCCGCAAAGAGATCGATTGTTTTATATTCATTAGAAAATTTTATTGCATTGCTCAGAAGATTGGTGATTACCTGAGTAAGCAGACGCTGGTCAGCTTCAACAAAAAGAGTGTCATTTGCATTAACGCTGATCTCAATATTTTTTCTGATTGCATTTCCGGTAAGAGAGGAAACACAGCTGTGAATAAGGCTGTGCACATGTATTCTCTGCAGCTGAATAGTCAGCTTACCGGTCTGCAGCTTCGACCAGTCAAGCAGGTAATTAATCAATTGCAGCTGGTTCTGGGAAGACTGATGAATATAATTCAAATACTCCTGTCTTTCGGCTTCTGAAAGTTCAGGATCATTCAGAAGAATTTCAGAAAACCCGAGTATGCTTGTAAAAGGTGCACGGAGATCATGGGAAAGGATCGAAATGAATTTATCCTTGGATGCATTGATCAAACGGAGATCTTCCTCGGATTTGCGGAGCTTCTCTTCAATATCTTTTTGATCATTAATATTGGAAACAATGCCGTAATAATTCTTAATTTTTCCGTTATGATCCCTCTCGGCAGTAATACTTTCCTTAATCCAGGCAGCTTTCCCGTTTTTCTGCGTTAAACGGTAGATAAATGTAATGCTCTTCCGTGAAGAATCTTTTTTGAAGCTTTCAAACTTTTTTTTAATCTTCAGTCTTTCTTCCTCGGAAATTAAAGACCAGCCGCCTTCCGATAATGAATTAAGATCTTCTCCGGAATAACCTGTGATTTTTTTTACATTGCTGGAATAAAAAATCTCTCTGCTTTTTTTATTTTTAGAATCCGTTGACGACCAAAAAAATTCACCATCCAGGTTATCAATTATTCTGCTAAGCTGGCGTTCAGTCATGCTGGATAAATTTGATCCCTGGAGTTTGGATTCATCTTTATTTTTAGTATTTCCGGTTGATCCCATTCGGAGTAATTAAATTAAGCCCGTAAATTTATGAAAAAGTAATATAGTAATTAAGTAAAATTAAAAAAATGGAATTTCTTTTAATTATTTAAATAATAATATAATAGCGGAGTTAAAATCTACCTTTAATTTTTTGATAAACTCAATTTTACAAAGGGTTGATTAAACCACAAATACTCTTGCAATATCAATAAGCAAGGATGGATTATTCCAGAGCGCCGTGGCAAATAATTTCCCCAATGATCTTTTATTGTAGGGAATTTTATTAAAAGATTCGGCTATGCCGTCAAATTTTTCATCTTTAAAATTATACACCCCGTTCTTAATTCTGTTATAAATTTCATGCCTTTTTCCAATTCTTTCATGCCATTCTTTGTCATAGGTAAAAATATGATCAGGCTTGTTCATCTTTACCGCTTCCGCTGCAATTCTTCCTGCAATGCTGCCCCCGATCATTCCGCTTGCAATGCCGCCCCCGCTTAAAGGATTAACCTGCCTTGCGGCATCGCCTGCCAGCATAATTCCGGGAGCGCTGATTTTCTCCAAAGTTACAGAACAGGGCACGCCTCCGGCAATTGAAGTAAGAACAGGAGCATCCGGATATTTTTTATCCATGAAGCTGTTTAGGAATGAAAGGGCGGATTTTTTTTTCCCTTCCAATCCTGAAATACCTAATCCTATATTTGCAGTTTCATTTCCTTTTGGGAAAATCCAGAAATAACCACTCGGGGCAAAGTCCTTGCCGAAATAAAAATAACATGTCTTTTTATCGACATTAATATTTCCTGCAGTAATTTGAGCACAGCACTCCATATCTCTGAAATCGATAAAAGTTTTTAATCCGGCCCATCGCCCCACTCTTGATTCAACTCCGTCTGCTGCAATTACTATTTTTGTTTTGGCTTCTTTTTGTTCTCCACGGTA
>CAYSGP010000583.1:0-5209 GCA_964430095.1 uncultured Ignavibacteriaceae bacterium | reverse complement strand
CTTTTCCTTCCGGATAATTTTTCATCCCTATGTCGTAAAGTAATATAAGACTATCTTCTATTTCTTTAGACCGAGCAGGAGTAACGCCCGGAGAATCATGAAGTTCCCAAAGGGCATCATCCATTTTATTATAAATCCATTTGGCAAATTTTTTAGGATCAAGTTTAATAACTTCCCACCCGTATGGAACAGCAGTTTTATAATCTTTATTCTTATAATATTCTGAAAAAAGGCTGTATTTTCCCAAAATTTCAGTTGAATCTACCTGAATAAGTTTGCCCCGGCTGGCTGCCGGTGATAAAAGTAAAGCAGAGGGATTTGCCGGTGAATACCCCGGGTATAGTATAACAGAGATAAAAACCAAGCTGACTAAAGTCTGAAATACCGAAATTTTCGATATTTCTTTCAAATTTGTACCCATTTGAACTAAATTATTTTTCCTCCCTAATAAACCAAATTTCTCCAAGACTTAAGCCGATATTTAATTTTACCATATCTTCTTTAACTAAACTAGATTTAGTTGTTCCTCTAGTAGCAAATTGCATTCCAATATCGAGTGTATTTTCAATACTCAATGGAATCGAAAATCCTCCAAAAACAGAAACCTGCTGAATATTCTCTCCATTTAGATAATATTGAGATTTTTCAAATCCGAATCCTAATCTGAAAAATATTTGTTCCCAGAATGTAGAGCCGGGCTCCTGTAAAGGTCTGAACTCGAATCCTGTACTGATTTTGTGCAGATCTACCAGCTCATTTGAAGTTAATCCATTAAGTTTATAGCTGCTCCAGGGCTGAAAGACATAATCCAGGGTAAACAGAAATTTTTTATTTAAATTATAGCTCAAGCCTGCATTAAGCCGGTAAGGAATATCCATATTTACATTCCCGAAACTTAATGTATCCGTATCAAGAGTTGAAGCTGAAATCGCGATAGTATCAGTAGAAAGAGATGAGATAATATTTAATGACAGACCAAAGCGGAGTCCTGAAATATCCGGGCTGATTATTCCGAAAGTTCCGCCAAATCCTTTTGGGCTGTATTGCTTAGTAAAAATACTCCCCAATCTTCCGATCCTCCCAAACTCTATTGTTTCCGTATAATTTATATTTCCAAAATAGTAATCGAATGACGCACCGGCTGCAAAACTACCAAACAGAAGATATGAAGTCCCGACAAATATTTTTGATATCCCGCCGCTCCCTTTCAAATTAAGCGTGTAATTTCCTATTACACTGCTTGGCGGAGGTTCAATATTTTCCACCACTTCATAGCTGACGTTTGAATACGGAACAATTCCAAATCCGCCGGATATACCGTATAAAGAGCTTATCGGGAAAGCAAAAACAACACCGTTAAAATTTGCATCGCTGTAGAATTTATTTAGGGAATTTGCCGAAGCAGAGATACCGCTGTACTCCAGGCTGAATTCCGCCCTCGTCCTTTTTATTATATACCAGCTGGCAGGATTAATTGTGCTGATAAAATCGGCATCCGGAACAGCTACTCCAAGCTGTCCCATTCCCTGCCTCCTAGCCGAAAAAGAATAAACAAGATCTCCGATACCTTTTCGTGTATATGCAGAATTGCTCTGTGCAAGAATCGGAACTGAGACGGACAATGCTAAAAGTATTTTAAAGAAAAATTTTATAATCATTTTTTAGTTGTGTAAATTATTTTTAATCTTGGCTTCACAGCCAAATCTCCAGAATTGCTCCCCTTAAAAGATAATAATTCTGCACCTTCACCTAAAAATGCCGACGTAAGTAATATCCCCTGATTATCAGTGCCGTTTACCCAGTTTTGAACTAAATTTGTAATTTCACCTTTATACACAGCGCCGGAAACAGAAATGGTAGCAGTTAGATTAGAATCTAAAGAGTTACTTGAACTGTCAGTCAAAAAATTTGCTCTTATATATTTTGTATAATTTGACCCTGTAATGCTTTCAGTGGTATCCAGAGTTAAGGTAAGCTCTGCATAATTTATTTTAGCAACTTTGGGAAGAGAAGAAAGATCGAACCATAATTTGGACTCAAATTCCACGCTGTTCTGAATAACAATATTTTCGCTGCTTGCCGCAGGTACTGAGCCAACCACCGCACTTACATCGGAATAAGTAGTGAATCTCAAGGTGTCCCCATAAGCACCGCTTTTCTCTATAGATACAGCAAGTATAGGAATAGCAAGGAACCCGACAATCTTTTGAGCATTTTCAGAAGGTTTAAGATAGATTCCATTATCTGCAGGGATATTAGTATCGGCTTGAGCTTTCAGCCAGTTAAGCACAAGCTGATTATCTAGATCAAATTCGAGAGAATCATCGTTAAGATAATTTCTGTTCGAGCTGACATCAAGCGGATCATAATTCAAGAAAGCCAGGCTGTCTGATGTGAAGCCGTTATTCGACCACTTGCTTGTTATACTATGGACGGAAAAATCAAAAGATGCAGTTGAATCGCCAAATGAATATACCTGTACTAATAATACTTTAGCAGAAAGCACATTTATAGTACCGTTTAAGAGATCAGTCTCCAATGAATCCGGCATAGGCAGAGAAAACTTCATTAAAATAGAGGATTCCACGTTTGCACTTCTTCCGATAAGAAGAGTGCTCGATTTTTCCAATGGAAGAACACGCTTAAAATAAGATGATGATTGAGTTAAGGAATCGGCAAAGGAATCTTTTTCTATAATATTTATAAGATCATCTTTTAATATATCTGTTCCGATGGAAGCGGGATCATCTCCGCAGCCGGATAATATAATCATGCAAATATTTGTGATAATTATAAGGGCAAAGCGTTTAATCAATTAATTCTCCTTTAAAATCTTTTTCAATAAAGCTGCAAGCATCAAGTAAATTTTCGGCAACAAAGGTGGGAATTTTATTTTCTTTTTGCAAGATAGAAATGTTTTCCTTTCCATAGCCGGTTTTTACCAATACGGTTTTCAATCCGGCATTTAATCCGCACTGAATATCACTTATAGTATCACCGATGAAGTAGGACTCCGCAAGATTAATATTATGTTCCTTTGAAGCACGGAATATAAGCTGGGGTGAAGGTTTCCTGCAGCTGCATTCTTCTTCAGAACTAAAATCAGGATGATGAGGGCAGTAATAAAATGCATCAATACTTACATTATCCGCGGCAAGAACATCATTTATCTTAAGATTTATCAATTCAACATCCTCTTTGGTTATCAGGCCCCGGGCAATTCCGGATTGATTTGAAATAACAATCAGCTTAAAGTGCAGATTATTTTTTAATTCCGATAATGCTTTTCCTGCTTCAGGAAAAACTTTTAGTTTATCTGGATCGCCTAAATAGCCTGGGTCCTCGTTTATAGTTCCGTCCCTGTCGAGAAAAATCGCATAATTTAACATCAAATACCATTGAGCATGGTTTTGTATAATTCTACATACTTTTTAGCAGAAGAGTTCCAGCTGAAATCAGATTTCATTCCGCTTTTTACAATCTTCAGCCAGCTTTTTTTATCATTATATGTTTTCAATGCCCTTTTAATCTCTTTCACCATTGATGCAGCATTATACTGTGTAAACATAAAACCGGTGCCATCACCCGTTTTTTCATCATACTTTACAACAGTATCGGCAAGACCTCCGGTTTCTCTCACGATTGGCACTGTTCCGTAGACCAGGCTGTACATTTGAGTAAGTCCGCATGGTTCATAACGTGAGGGCATTAAAAGCATGTCACCACCGCCGGTTATCAAATGAGCAAGTTCATCGTTAAAACCGAGATAGCATGCAAACTTATCGTTATGTTTCTGCATCATTTTTTCAAAAAAAGCATAGAACTTTTTATCCCCGGTTCCCAGCAGGATCATCTGAATATCCAGTTCCATTAATTCCTTGAATGCTTCAGTAACCAGGTCAATTCCTTTAGCTTCATACAGTCTGGAAATAATTCCGATAATCGGTGTATCAGGCTTATAAGCTAATCCGAACCTTTTTGCAAGTTCTTCCTTATTTTCCGCTTTAACATCAAGATTTTTGGATGAATATTTTTTGGGCAGCAGCTTATCCTTCTCAGGATTCCAGATTCTCGTATCTATTCCATTAATTATTCCGAATAAATCATCTTTTCTTCTTGCAAGCACATGCTTTAAACCTGCACCTAATTCTTCATCCGTTCTGATCTCATTTGCATAAGATTGACTAACCGTATTTATGGTATCCGCATAAAGAAGTCCGCTCTTCATAAAATTTATCTTATCATAAATTTCAATTCCCTTTTCAGAATTTAATTCTTCCGGCAGACCTGTTTTCCAGAAAGTTGATCTGGGGAATTGCCCCTGATAAGCAAGATTGTGAACAGTAAACAGAATTTTAAAATTAGAAAATAATTCATTCTTATAAACAGTTTTGAGATAGGCAGGTATCAATCCGCATTGCCAATCGTTGCAGTGAATAATATCCGGAACCCATCCGAGTTTTGATATTAATTCAAAAACCGAACGGCAAAGAAGAATAAATCTTTCATCATTATCGGAATAATCCTTTCCCGTTGACGGATCGATATACAAACTATTTCTGCTGGCGAAGTATTCACTGTTATCCAGGAAATAGATTTGCACCCGCACTTTTTGTCCGGGCAGGAAACATGATTTAAGCGAAAACGTTACATCCTTATCGCCTATTTTAACCTGCAGGTCTTTTAATCTTACAACTTCATGTATTTTGAATTTTCTTTCATCAACTGCTCCGTATTTAGGAACAACAATCCTTACTTCATGTCCCATTTCGGAAATTGATTGAGGCAAAGCAGAAGATACGTCGGCTAATCCCCCGGTTTTAACAAATGGATATACTTCGGAAGTAACAAAAAGAACTTTAAGTTTTCGTGATGACATTATTTAATTGTTTACTGCTTTAACGCGAATTCTTTTAAAAACCATCTACAAATGTATTAAAATAAATGCTTTTTCTCAAAGCAATTAGACCAGGTCAGGGGGTATATAATTCGGGGGAAAAGCGGCAAAATCAACGTCATATTATAGTAATAAATCCAAAGAGTATGCTATTTATTAAAATAGTTACTGTTTATTAAAACTTTGAAATACTCTTTTAAATCTCATATTTTGAGTAATAAGATAAAAATAAATCTTGCTTAAAATGAAACCATCTCTTTTATTTTTTTTGAATTTTTCTTTGTCCGTTCTTTTTTTTGCATGATGCGGAGC
>CAYSGP010000582.1:0-2803 GCA_964430095.1 uncultured Ignavibacteriaceae bacterium | reverse complement strand
GAAAGGGTAGTAGGTGTAGTTAAAGACTTTAACTATGTCTCTCTCCAGGAGCCGATTGGCCCCTTCTTTTTTGATATGGTATCGTTTCCGTTCTTTAAAAAATTCTTAGCAGTAAAATTGAAAGGAAATGATATTAAAAATACAATTGAACATCTTGAGAAAAGCTGGGCACAAGTTGCCCCTGCTTTTCCGTTTGAATTTTCTTTCCTTGATGAAAATCTCGACAGGCTTTATAAAGCCCAGGCAAATTTAAGTAAGCTAATTGGATATTTTTCAATACTAGCTATCTTCATTGCATGTCTCGGGATGTTTGCATTATCATCATTTACTGCAGAACAAAAAACTAAGGAGATAGGCATAAGAAAGGTCCTGGGAGCTTCAACACCCGGAATCGTAACCCTATTATCGAAAGAATTTCTGAAGCTTGTGCTGCTGGCAAATTTATTTGCCTGGCCGGTTGCTTATTTTGCAATGAATAAATGGCTTGATGATTTTGCATTCAGGATAAATGTTCAATTCTGGTCTTTTGTTATAGCGGCATTAGCTTCTATATTGATTGCTCTAATGACGATAAGCTATCAGTCGATAAAAGCAGCAGTAGCAAATCCGATTAGGTCTTTGAGGTATGAGTAATGATCCGGGAACCTTCAAGGTTGCAGACCGCTGGCAGCAAAACTAACCTTGAAGGTTTGGGTTCTCAGTAGCCAAAGGGGCAGAAATGCACTGCCTCTTAATTAATTGAAGATCTTATCCCGTTTCTGATTGATAAATTTTTCCGAATCCGTCAATTGCTTCAATAATGATTTTTGCGTTCCTGTTTTCCGGTCTTACATAAAAAAGATGATCAGTTACCGAAGGTTCAACCCATTTATGCTTTTCCGGATTATCCGGTCCGGTGTATAGTTTTGCAGCGAGAGGATCAAGCCCGTTTCTTTTTTCAGCGGAACCTTTTCTTATCCCATCTTCATACCAGTAAACTTTCCAATTATTATCGGCAGCCCAAATATTTGCTATAATCTCCTCAGACGGATTTAATTCGGATTTGGCAGGGTAAATTTTCATCTGGTGATCACCATGAAATCCGGTTGATTTATATTCCCATTTTAATTGAGAACCTTTCACCTGATATATTGAATAACCTTTTGGAGTTCCGTCCGAACAAATTGGTCCTGTCCACCAGGCTCCGCAAACGGCACCGCAGGTATGAATTTTAACTCTGCTCTCTTTTAAATATTCGCTTATGTGCAGATGCCCGCAGATAACATACGAATCATAAGGCTCAAGAAGATTATACAATAATTCTTTATTGGTAATGATCAGGTTGTCCGGTGATTCCTGTCCTGATCTGAGAGTATATTCACTGTGAGGAGGAATGTGAACGAATACCACAACGGTTTTCCCGCTTTCAATTTGATCGAGATCTGCTTTCAGCCAAGCGAGCTGTTTTTCTGTGAGATATCCTATATAACTGCCGAACCAGAATATATCATCGAGAACCACATAATGAATTTCTCCTCTGTTGAATGAATAATATGCAGGTCCGAAAAATCTTTCAAAAGTTCTTACCGACTGCTCATCAGTTTTTGTTTTGATTTCCACATCATGATTCCCCAGCACCTGGAAAAACGGAATTCCGATTTTACTTATCCCGTCTTCATATTCAGGGAAGAGATCCAGATTGTCGAACATTATATCTCCGCATGAAACAGCGAAATCAATCGGAATTTCTTTGATTTTCTGCTGAATATCCGGTATGGTTTCATTGTGAAAATGATTCATATCTTCCTCGTCGAGCGTCTGCGGATCGGCAAGCAGTAGGAATGAATGTTCATCATCATTCTTTTCATCTTTTGTAATATCAAATTCGGCAAACATCTCCCTGTTCTTATCCGGGATAATTTTCTTGTAAAAATCCGCAGTGTTTTTTATTGATGTGTTAATTTTATAACCGGCAGGCAGTGACAGAAAAATAAATTTTTCCTCGTTAGTTGATACAATCTCGAATTCGCCGCTGCCATTGCTTCTGGTTATTGAAGCTCCATCAGATACAACGGCATTTGAAATTCCTTTACCCGAACTCTTTACTCTGCCGTTAATTTTCACAGGAGCAAATTGAGCAATTTTGGGGATTAATAATTTTCGATAAGGATCTGCAATAATTTTTTCAGCTAGAATAATTGAAAAGAGTGCAGTTCCGCCTTTCTTTAAAAAGTCTCTTCTTGTTCCCATTTTGCAGCCTCCGGTTTTTTAGCATTAATAATATAGAAAATTAATTGTCACTCAATCTGTGATGATGAATTAATACTTAAATTTTAATGGGAAAAGAAATGAGAAAATTGAAGGTGCTGTTTTTTAAGCAGCACCGTGAAATTCGTCGACCGGCAATTACCAGGCATACCCGATATCGAACCGCAGAGCCGGGGCAGCTCCGTTATAACCTTCAAGATCATCATTATTATCAGATGCGGAAAAGTAATAGTCAATTCCGATACCTAAGCCCATCGCAAAATCTGTTCCCGGAAACCACTGCCATCCTACTAAAATTCCTAACGCGATTGGAAAGGTTTCATCCGAACCTGATTCAAGATGATTGTAAGAGAAATTCGGGGCAAAATAGAAACCCTTAAGATTCTTTCCTTTGGGATAAATGCGTACCTCCGCATTAACTCCAAATCCATTCACATCTGACCAAGTAGGCGCCTGTATACCTATTCCGAATGCAGCTTTATCTGAAAATTTGTGGAAATAAGATATATTATAAAACAATAAAAATTTGAGCGGATTAATTACAATCATTTCCGAT
>CAYSGP010000581.1:0-3329 GCA_964430095.1 uncultured Ignavibacteriaceae bacterium | reverse complement strand
CTTGGTATACTCATAATTATTTTTTAAAAGAAGATCGGCGTCCTTCTCGGTAGTGGATGAAATAGCTCCCATATGAATAATTGCCGAGATCCCGTGCTTCAATTTAGTTTCAATAAGTTCAAGGAAATCATTTTTATTAATAAAATCATCAAAGTTCAAACCGGATAAATTTTTCCACTTTTGATCTGTGCCCAGCTCATCCACAACAATAATGTTCTTTTGGTTTAAATTGTTTAAGCGCCAGATTACTGCACTTCCGATAAAACCGGCGCCCCCGGTTACGACTATCATTTTGATTCCTGAAGTGATTATTTTTTACTGAAGATAATTTAATTATAATTGATTTTGATTCAAAAAGAATAGAATCCGGAATTAAGTTAAGTTTTAATACCGATATTGTTTTTAGCACGGTTTGTTTTGTGACAAAGAATTAGTTCTGCATTGACAAGAGAATAATATTTTTTATATTTGAAACGGAATTTAAGTTCTTTTACATGTTTTCTTATCAAGAACGGCTGAGGGAACAGGCCCGGCGAAGCCGTAGCAACCGATCCCGGTAATCATCAGGATGTCAGGTGCTAATTCCTGCCCCCGGGTAGTTCAGGGGGAAAGATGAGATGAAGATAAGCTTTATCAACCTCTTCTGATCATCTGAAGAGGTTTTTTATTTTAAATAATTACGGCTATGAATACAACAACCGAAACATTGAAGAAATTAATTGGAGAACGGATCCTTGTTCTTGACGGTGCAATGGGAACGATGATCCAGCAGCATAAACTTTCCGAATCCGATTTCAGAGGGGAGTTATTTAAAAATCATCCTTCTGATTTGAAGGGAAATAATGATCTGCTGAGCTTGACACAGCCCGGAATAATAAAAAATATTCATAAGGCCTACCTCCAAGCCGGTTCCGATATTATTGAAACCAATACATTTAATGCAACGGCAGTGTCCCAGGCAGATTACGGGCTTCAGGCAATCGCTTATGAGTTGAATTATGCTGCAGCAAAAATTGCAGTTGAAGCAGTGAAAGAATTCTGCTCTGAAGATTCATCAAAACTCAGGTTTGTAGCCGGTGCACTCGGACCTACAAATAAAACTTGTTCGCTTTCTCCGAATGTAAATGATCCGGGCTACCGTGCAATAAATTTTGACCGGATGATGCAGGCTTATTATGATGCTGCAAGAGGTCTGGTTGACGGCGGGGCTGATATACTTATTATTGAAACAATATTTGATACGCTGAATGCAAAAGCTGCAATTTTTGCTGTTCAAAAATATTGTGAAGAGGTTAATAAGGATATTCCCATAATGATATCCGGTACTATAATTGATAAAAGCGGCAGAACATTATCAGGTCAGACTACGGAAGCCTTCTGGATTTCAGTTTCACATACAAAAAATTTATTAAGTGTAGGATTGAATTGTTCACTCGGTGCAAAAGAAATGCGCCCCTATATTGAGGAACTTTCCAGAATTGCCCCTTGCTATATCAGTCTTTACCCGAATGCAGGTCTTCCCAACGAAATGGGTGAGTATGAAGAAACTGCAGAAGTGACATCTTCAATCCTTAAGGAATATGCCGAAGCAGGTTTCTTTAACATTGTAGGCGGCTGCTGCGGTACGACCCCGGAACATATAAAAGCTATTGTTGAAATATCAAAAAAATATAAACCGAGAAAGATTCCTGCAGTTGAACCTTTCTTAAGATTAAGCGGGATGGAGCCGCTTGTAATTCGTCCGGAAACTAATTTTGTGAATATCGGGGAAAGGACAAATATTACCGGCTCTAAAAAATTTGAGAGATTAATTTCAACGGAAAATTATGAAGAAGCGCTTGCCGTAGCAAAAGACCAGGTTGAAGGCGGTGCGCAGATCCTTGATGTGAATATGGATGCTGCAATGATTGATTCGGAACAGGCAATGACAAAATTTCTTAATCTGATTTCCTCTGAGCCTGATATTGCAAAGCTTCCGATAATGATTGATTCATCTAGGTGGCTTGTTATAGAAGCGGGTTTGAAATGCCTCCAGGGTAAAAGCATTGTGAATTCTATAAGTCTGAAAGAAGGAGAAGAAGTCTTTAAAGATCATGCAAAGAAAGTCAGGCAGTTCGGTGCTGCGGTTATCGTTATGGCATTTGATGAAAAAGGGCAGGCAGATAACTTGCCGAGAAAGATAGAGATTTTTAAAAGAGCTTATAGAATTCTGACTAAGGAAGCAGGATTTCCTCCGCAGGATATAATATTTGATCCTAATGTCCTAACGGTGGCAACCGGGATTGAGGAGCATAATAACTATGCTGTAGATTTCATCGAAACTGCCAAATGGGTGAAAGAAAATCTTCCTCTAGTAAAAGTATCGGGAGGAATCAGCAATCTTTCATTTTCATTCCGCGGCAACGAGATAGTCAGGAAAGCAATGCATTCCGCATTTCTCTATCATGCAATAAAAGCCGGACTTGATATGGGAATCGTTAATGCAGGGCAGCTTGAGGTATATGAACAAATACCAAAAGATCTGCTTGTGCTTGTTGAAGATATAATTTTAAACCGCAAGCCCGATGCAACCGAGAGGCTTTTAAATTTTGCGGAAAGCATAAAACAAAAGGAAAGGGAACCGGAGAAAATAGATGAATGGAGAAAACTTCCGGTACAGGAAAGATTGAAGCATGCGTTGATTAAAGGTATTGCAGATTTTATTGATGAAGATGTTGAAGAAGCACGGCAGCTCTATTCTCGTCCTCTAGAAGTTATAGAAGGACCATTAATGGACGGAATGAATGTGGTTGGGGATTTATTCGGATCGGGAAAAATGTTTCTGCCGCAGGTTGTAAAAAGTGCTAGGGTAATGAAAAAGGCAGTGGCCAAACTTGAACCATACATAAAAGCCCATCCCCCGACCCCTTCCCGAAGGGAAGGGGAGGAGCTTAAGAAAACTAATGTTTATAATAAATATGGATACCAAACTGCAGATCCGATTTTATATCCTTTGTTAAAAGAGTATGCAGAAAAAAATCGGAATAACCCCACTAATTCTGAGTTGATTTTATGGGAACAATTAAGATCAAAAACTTTGGAGAATTATAAATTCAGAAGACAACATATAATAGGTCCATATATAGCAGATTTTGTTTGCCTCTCAAAAAAATTAGTAATTGAATTAGATGGTCTGATTCATCAACTGCCGGAAAATCAACAATCAGATCAGGATAGAACTGAATGGCTTAATAACCAAGGATACAATGTTATCAGAATTAAGAATGAAGAAGTTATAAATGAGGTTGATTTAATAATTAATAAAATTTTAAAAATATTGAATGAATCCA
>CAYSGP010000580.1:0-3295 GCA_964430095.1 uncultured Ignavibacteriaceae bacterium | reverse complement strand
TGGTATGAAGTTTTAAAAGTTGAATCAGCTTGTAAAGTTTTACTAAACAGGATATCATCAGCTTCAAGAATCAAATCGTAAATAATTAAGTTCAGATCAATATTATCATTCTTTAAATCCAGGCCAAAACTAAAAGTGTGTCCCAAACGTGCATTTAAAGGCAAAGGATCGCCTTGAGCCGGATCTATATAATAAACTTCATCTCCTATATTTAATCTTGAGTAACCTAAGGAATAATTTACAATGGGATTTAATTGCACCTCATCATTTAATGCGATAATATTAACATTAATTAAACGCATAAAAGGTAAAGTTAAAAGGAAGCCGTAATCTATTGAGCTTGCATCAGTTTCATATCCACCGAATCGTGATTGAGTCGCTTTATATGTAAATCCGGCTGAAAAAGAAATATAGTAATTAATGGAAGTGCCTAAACCAAATGCATCATAAGAATGCTGTTCAATAAAAAAATCATATAAATCATATTTAAAATTAGTATGTATGAATCCTGCCCCAGCACTAAAATTAAATCCGCCAAATTCTTTTTTTAAATTATAGCCAAGATTTACACCGAAGCTGTTTACTTCACTAATGATCCCAAAAAATTGCCGCTCAACTGCTCCAGGGTATATTTTACGTTCAACTGCTCCGGGGTATATTTCAACTGCTAAATTATTTTCCTGTGCGAAGAACCCAAGGTTTGCAGGATTATAGTAAAAACCAAAGGGATTATCGTTTGGCAGGGAAACACCGGTCCATCCAAGTCCTGTTAGTTCAGGCGAGGGATTATTATAGAGAAAAGGCAAAGCTGCCTCGTACTGGGAAAAAGTTTTAGGGAAGTTCAAAAAAAATAAAAAACAAAGGAGAGTTAAAGCCTTCATTTTAAACCCCGTAATTATTGCAGGTAAAATTCGAATTTAAAAGCTTCTTTGTCAAGGCAAATTTTGAAAAATGGAAGAGCCAATTCATCTATAAAAATTATGCGGCTTCTAGAATTGAAAAAAGTTCTATCTCTTCTTCTTTGCCTCTCAGCTTAATCTTTCCGATTCTTTCAGTGCTGAGATAATCTATATCTGCTAAATTGTTCAGGAGGCTGCTCGAAAGAAGGAGATTCTTATTAAGGCGTGTACATTCCGACCGGATTCTAGCCGCCGTGTTTACAGTATCACCATGAAAAACTATTTCCTTCTTAATATCGCCGATCTCGCCGGTTATAACTTTGCCGAAATGATAGCCGGCTTTGAACTTTGGAATAATATTATATTGATTCAAGTATTTTCCGCTCTTCATCCGGATAATTGCCGCAATTTGAAAGTAACACTTGATGCAGTTTCCCTTATTCAGCCCGTCTTCTTTAGTCCATGAAATTACTACTTCATCTCCAACATACTGATAAATTTGTCCCTTACTCTCAACAATTGCAGGAGTAATATCGAAGAAAAAATCGTTTAAGAATTTATGATAAAGTACGTTGCCAAGCACTTCGGCTATTGATGTTGAGGAAGTCAGGTCCAGGAACATAAAAACTCTTTCTTCCTCAACCGGCTGATGATATTTGCCGGTTATATATTTTAAAAGAACATTCTGTCCCAGCAGCTTATTTATTTGTCTTATAAAATTTATCAAAAAACCGAAGAAAGCTGCATAAACAAAAATTCTGAGAAACTGGCCGCCTGTGAAAAACCGGAGCATGTCTTCACTTTTAAGAGCCTCCCAAAAAGAAATAGATTTCATCCACGCTGTATGGGAAACAGCAACTAATATTATTACAGATGCTATAAGTGTTACATGAAACAGAGTCCTGGATATTAAAAGAACGGAAAACCTGAATCTGCTGCCAAGGGTTTGAAAAAAATATACTTCGGCCAGTGAACCTAAAAAACCGATTAAAAATCCGATTAGTGCCGCATTAAATACTACATGCGGGTGAAAACTTTCGAAAAGCAGCGCATAAGCCAATCCAACCAATATTGTAAAAAACGCACTGACGACTATTGTTTTAATATTTTTTTTTGCAGGAGAATATCCTTTGGTGAAGATATAGTTTTTCTTTTCCATTTTCGATTGTCTAAAAATTTTTATTAAATTAATTAAAAAAGCGGGAGAACATCCCGCTTTATAAAGCCAGCAAATAAAATTCAGTTACCTAAGCAGGACCATCTTCTTAATATCTGTAAAATTTCCCGCCTGAATTCTGTAGAAATAAACACCACTCGAGAGTTGACCCGCATTGAATTCAATTTTGTAGACGCCAGGTTGTTTGACCTCGTTAACCAAAGTGGCAACTTCACTTCCAAGAATGTCATAAACTTTCAGGGAAACAAATCCGAAATCCGGCCTGCCTGCCGGTGAGGCAGGAATCCGAAATTCGAAATTTGTTTTTGGATTAAAAGGATTAGGATAATTTTGAGATAAGTAAAATCCCTCAGGCTGCTGACTAGTATTTTCATTTACCGCAACAGTTCCTCCCCCTCCCGTTACAGTTTTTATTATCAGTCCGTCAGAGCCGACAATCCATCCTATCTGAGGAGTTACAAAAAATATTTCCTCGAGAGATCCCCGGGTGAATAATGAATCGGGCTGCCAGCTTTCACCGCCGTCTGTCGTATTCAGCAGAGTTGCCTGGGGTCCGCACACCCACCCGTTGTTTGCATCGGTAAAGTAAACTGAAAATAATGCAAAATTTGTCCCTGAAATTTGAGGGCTCCATGAATCTCCGCCGTCTGTAGTTTTTAATACAGTACCGCCCGCGCCTGAAATCCAGCCGGTAGTATTATCAACAAACTTCATTGAATAAAGATTTGCAGTAACTCCGCTGGGAATTGAATCCCAGTTATCTCCCTGGTCTGTGGATTTGAAGATCGTTCCCTGAGCTCCCAAAATAAACACTGTGTTTTCATCCAGGAAATAAACCGCATTTAAAGTAATTATCCATGGAAACGGGTTGGCTAAAGTATCCCAGGTTTCCCCGCCGTCAGTAGTTCTCTTGACTGTTCCCTGTCCCCCGGCGACAATGCCGGTAGTACTATCGAACATGCTTAAGCCGATTAAATCCCAGTTAGTATTGGAATTTTTAACTTCCCAGTCTGTTCCGCCGTTTGTTGTTTTGGCAATAGTTCCGCTTTGACCGGAAATCCATCCATTATTTTCATCAGTGAATTGAATATTATATAAATAAAATCCGGGAGGAATGCTGCTTTCCGTCCAGGTATTTCCGCCGTCTGTTGTTTTCACAACAGTACCTAAATATCCGCAGGCCCAACCGGTATTCTCATCAAGGAAATAAGCATCGAAT
>CAYSGP010000579.1:0-2869 GCA_964430095.1 uncultured Ignavibacteriaceae bacterium | reverse complement strand
CTCTTTTGTGATCGCCGCTACGACAATGTCTTCGTATATCACAACGGTGCGGAATCTTATTATGCCGCAAGAGGATTCCGCGGTTCGCTAAGGGTTTAATCCGATAGCTATCGGGATTGGACAGACAGCGAAGCGGGGTGTTCCTAGTTACACGTTTCTGCAAATTCTAACTGGAAAAGGATTAAGTGGTCGGTTGGTGGCAATATAATAGTCTCGTAATGAAACTATTCATGCAAATGCTTTTATTTTCTTTTATACTTGGATGCGTGGAAAAGTCCAAAGAAAAAACGATCGCTCCCGTCAATCAAGGTTATGTACTAAAACATGATCAGGGAACTGTTTTTCCTGGTTCCGATAGTTCAATAATTTTCAAGGCAAGTCCTGAACTTGGATCGTAAAATGATATTTCAATCGTTCAAAAAATTAAGCCCGGAAAAGGAACGGGACTCCATTACCATACCGATATTGATGAAATCTTTTATGTTATTGAAGGTAATGGTACGGCAGTGTTAGGGACCAAATCCCATAATATTGAAGCAGGAGATTTTATCTTTATCCCTAAAAATCTGGACCACAAAATCAGAAAGTATGATTCTACCGGAATTTTAAAAGTGGTTTTTTTTATGGATAAACCGAGCCTGTTGGAATTTTTTAAGCATCGGCACAAGCAATTCTGCGTCGATAAAAAGCCTATGACTTTGGAAGAACTTAATAGAGTTGCGGAAAAATATGGAACGCATTTCAAAACACTCAAAAGACTGGGATTTTGGCTGCCGCCTGCTTTCAACAAGGATTACTTTTGAGAAAAGAGGAATTGATTTTATTTCTATAGTGCACTAAATTTGCAGCATAATAGAAATAAAATAAATGAATTTCCTCAAATTCCAAAAAAAAATGTTTAATCTGGCTTGCTTCAACATTGATCAGGTTTATGCCTGGCAGCCGGATTTTGACAGGAATAATCTTAGCAGATGGACTAAAAAAGGTCTACTGATAAGATTGAGACAAGGTTATTTTACATTTCCTGAATATAAAGACAAAAGTGATTATGTTTATTATTTTGCGAACCGCATTTATCGTCCTTCATATATTAGCCTTCATACTGCCTTAGCGTTCTATGGAATGATACCGGAATCAGTGATTCAGATAACAAGTGTTACTTCATTAAAAACTGCTTCATTTAAAAACAATTTCGGAGAATATATTTACAAATCAGTAAATGAAAATTTAATGTTCGGCTACGATTTAAAACCAATGGAGCAGGGAAGAACATTACAATTTGCAAAACCGGAAAAAGCTTTGCTTGATCTGCTGTATTTATATCCCCAATACAATTCAGAACAGGATTTCATTGACTTGAGACTTGATGAGGACTTTCTTCACGATGAGTTCAAAAAACCACTTCTTTTGGAATATACAGCAAAGTTTAAAAGTAAGACTGTGGAACGTAGGATTAATTTATTCCTAAGTACTTATCAATTATCCGAAAGGTCCTCCGGATGATTCAGCTCGATATAATTAAAAACTATTACCCGGATTCTTTAAGCAAGAATATTATTTTTCACAAATATATTCTTAAAGAATATATACTGTTGTTAATCCTTGATTATTTATCAACTACACCTTTCATCCGTAAAATAACCTTTATAGGCGGAACAAGCATAAGACTTATTAAAAATATAGACAGATTTTCTGAAGATCTCGATTTTGACTGTAAGTCTTTTTCAAAGCACGAATTTATAGAAATGGCAGGAGGAATCATAAAGTTCCTTATTAATAGCGGTTTACGTGTTGAGGAAAAAGAGAAAGATGATAAAAAACTTAAAGCGTTTCGCAGCAATATTCATTTCCCTGAGCTCTTGTTCCAAATGGGATTGACAGGACATAAAGAAGAGAGATTCCTTATTAAAATTGAATGCCAGGACCAGTTAGTTGAATACAAAGCGGAAATAATAAATATAAAAGGCTGCGGCTTTTTCTTTCCAATGCCTGTTCCGCCAGCAGCTGTATTGTGTGCCATGAAAGTAGCTGCAATGCTTGACAGACAAAAGGGACGAGACTTTTACGATGCTGTGTTTCTTCTTTCGCAAACATTACCGGACTTCAAATTTCTTTCGGAAAGATGTGGAATTTCCTCTCTTGATGAACTTAAAAGAGCAGCAGAAGAATTGTTTAAAACTGTCGACCTGAAAAATAAAATGAGAGACTTTGAACATCTGCTTTTTAATAAAAATAACAGTACAAGGATACTGCGCGCACCTGATTTTTTTAAGTCGTTGTAAATCTGAAGTAATGATCTCAATCAAATAGTGAAAGAATTTCCCCCGGATTATTTCAATTAATAATCTTTTTTATAATTCTTTCGGACTCATACCTGTTTCTTTTCTGAATTCTGCAATAATTTCTGCCGGGTATTAAATTCCTCAATGTCTATTAATGAAAGAAATTTCCTAATCAACTCTTCATCAAATTCAGCATGATGATTCATCCTGTTAAGAAGCTCCCGCTGACGATCCAGCAATTCCAGATAAATTAATTGATAGTTCTTCAGAGAGTTTTCTTTGTCATTAACTGTCCCTTCAAGTTCCTGATTAAAAAAGCTCAATTCTGCTTTTAATCTTTCTCTCAGATTACTAAAGTATACATTTTCAGAAGCATCATTACCAGCTCTCGCCTTCAGCTATGCTCATCAGCGATTTTATTTATCCTTTTAATTTATTTTATTCACATAAGTTAAAACTTTTCATACAAAAATAAGGTGGCCGCGCTTAAACGGAGTATAGAAAAATCAGGATTACTGATACATTTTCATCTGTATTGTACAGAAGTTCTTAATAGAAATTGACATCTGTGAGGATGATGTTTTTCT
>CAYSGP010000578.1:0-3715 GCA_964430095.1 uncultured Ignavibacteriaceae bacterium | reverse complement strand
TCAATTCCAACATCAGAGTCTGTAACACTTAAAATTTATGATGTTCTTGGAAAGGAAGTTGCAACTTTGGTTAATGAAGAAAAATTTGCAGGAAGTTTTGAAGTTGAGTTTGATGGAAGCAACCTTTCATCCGGAATATATCTATACACCCTGAAGACCGGCAGTTATACTCAAACAAAAAAATTAATCTTGATGAAATAGCTTAAAGTACGACTTACCAACAAGGTGATCCGGGTGCCGGATAAAAATTTTATCCGGTATCCGGAACATGTATCCGATATCCAGCATCCAACATCAAGTATCCAGCATCCAGAATCAAGTATCCAGCATCCAGAATCAAGTATCCAGCATCCAGAATCCAGTATCCTTCTCTTACTCAATCAAAAAAATCTCTCTGCGTCCGCCTTCCACCAAATCCATATAGCCCTGCATAATTTTTTCTACTTCCGGTTCTACAGTTGCACTTCTTACTTCTTTTGCAAACATTCCCAAATCTTCAACTTCCGATTCTAAAACGACTGTCCAATATGTTGTTGCTATATCGGTCATTATTTTAAAATTTTTCATTCCCTGTTTTTCAAAATATGGTGCAGTCTGCTTGAATTTTTTTACTAATTCTTTTGCTTTCCCCGGTTTGGTATGAAAAACTTCTCTTACTAAATACATAGATCCTCCTGTTTTTTTCAGCAAATATAATGTTAGACTAAAAGAAGAAATAAAAAAATCCTAAAGATATGATCTCTATTACACATCATATTTTCTGGTTATCTTGATGCTGAATTATTTTATTTTTCAGTTTTATTTTGGAAAAGGAAAAGCGTGAATTTGAATGAAAAGAATTGAAATCGGATAATAGGGGATTATGATCCTACCAAAGCAGCTCATAAAGCTATTCCTTTAGCTCTTGGGCTCTCTTCAAAAAAATTTGGAATTGAAATTAATCCTGCTTGGCTCCCTACTAATTCAATTAAAACTGAAGAATCTTTAACGGCATTCGACGGATTGTGGTGTGTACCCGGAAGTCCTTATAAAAGTATGGAAGGAGCATTAACTGGAATTAAATATGCCCGCGAAAATAAAATTCCGTTTCTCGGGACATGCGGCGGTTTTCAGCATGCGGTAATCGAATATTTCAGAAATGTACTCCTGATGAAAGAAGCCGGGCATACCGAGATTAATCCGGACGCAGCTCAACCAATAATTACACAGCTTTCATGCTCTCTTGTAGAGAAAAACGGTACAATATTTTTTAAGAAAGAAAGTTTTATTTCAAAAATTTATGAAGCTCCCTCTGCTGAAGAAACCTACCATTGCAGGTATGGATTTAATTCAGATTATTTCAATTTACTGAGAAAAAGCAATCTTAAAATTTCTGGAAAAGATTCGGAAGGAGATGTAAGAGCCCTGGAGCTTCAGAATCATCCTTTCTTTGTTTTAACTTTATTTCAGCCTGAAAGATCGGGATTAAAAGGAGAAGTGCATCCTTTAATAAATGCTTTTGCTTCATCGGCTGCAGAACACCAAGCCGCTAATTCCAAATCCCAAACGGCAAATTCCAAATAAATTTCAATAAACAATTCAAAACTTTCAAAATCTGAAATCCCACCTGCCTGCTAACTAGCGGAATACGAAATCCGAAATTCGAAATCCGAAATTCGAAATCTTTCCGGCAGTTGATTATCTTTATAATGTGGAAAATTTATTATTTATAATTAATCTGGTTGCGCCTGTATTCATCATTGTAGCGCTTGGATTTATCTTAAGAAGAATAGGCTTGATTAATGACAACTTTGTCAATCTTTCCTCCAAAATTGTTTTCACCGTCTCGCTGCCGGCATTAATTTTTGTAGAGGTCTATTCCATTGATTTAAAAGCCATCTTCGATCTGCAATTAATTGTTTTTATTTACGCAGGAACATTATTTTCATTTTTTCTTTCATGGGCTGCTGCAGTACCGTTTATTCCGCCGGGAAGGGACAGGGGTGTTTTCATCCAGGGAAGCTTCAGGGGAAATTTTGCAATCATAGGTCTTGCAATAATTGCCAACGTACTAGGTACGGTCAGCCTGGGCAAAGCATCATTATTAGTAGCAGCGGTAATCCCGGTTTATAATATACTTTCCGTTATTGTACTGACAGCATCCTTGAGAACTGAAAAGCATATAAACTATAAAAGCACTTTTTTTGAAATACTTAAAAATCCGCTGATCATTGCAGTAGTTATAGCTGTTCCGTTCTCTCTTCTTAAAATTCATATTCCATATACACTATTGAAAACAGTAGAATACCTTTCTGCTCTTACTCTTCCCCTTGCGTTGATCGGCATAGGCGGATTCATGAGTTTTTCAGGGTTGCAAAAAGATTCGGGAATTGTTATTTATTCAACAGTTTTAAAACTTATAGTAACTCCCTTAATTGCATCGTACGCAGCTTATCTTTGTGGATTCCGGGGCGAAAATTTAGGGATGATCTTTATTTTATTTGCATGTCCTACGGCAGTAGCAAGCTTTATAATGGCTGAAGCAATGGGCTTAAACGGCAGGCTTGCCGGAAATATTTTGCTTTTAACCACATTCGGTTCTGTATTAACAATCACTTTAGGTTTATTTATACTGAAAGAGTGCGGTTTGATCTCACCTTTTCTTCCTTAATATTTTTAGATTTAAACAAATATTTGGTTCATTTATTCTTTACTTTAATGATTGTGGTTATGTTTATCTTAAAAAATCATCTGATCATTTTATTAAGCTTTTCTTTTTTCTTAATTGATTGCAGTACCGTCCCGATAACCGGAAGAAAGCAGCTTAATTTAATCCCTACCAGCGAAATGCTTGCAATGAGCTTTCAGCAGTATGATCAGTTTCTGAAGGAGAACAAAATAAGCAGTAATGCAGAGCAGACTGCACTAGTAAAGAATGTAGGACGCAGAATTGCATCTGCCGTCGAACAATTCTTCAGAGATAACGACATGGCTTCGGAAATAAAAAATTATAAGTGGGAATTCAATCTAATTGAAAGCGAGGAAGTTAATGCATGGTGCATGCCGGGCGGCAAAGTTGTTTTTTATACCGGTATTTTGCCCGTAACTCAGACTGAAGCCGGCATTGCCGTCGTTATGGGGCATGAAATAGCACATGCAGTTGCAGAACACGGCAACGAAAGAATGAGCCAGTCCTTAATCGCTGAGTTAGGCGGAGTTGCACTTTCTGAAGCTGTAAAGAGTGAGCCTGCCCAGACGCAGCAGCTATGGATGGCGGCTTACGGGCTCGGAGCTACAGTGGGTGTTCTTTTGCCTTTCAGCAGAACACAGGAGAGCGAATCGGACCGGCTCGGATTAATTTTTATGGCAATGGCAGGATATAATCCTCAGGAAGCAGTAAATTTCTGGAAAAGAATGGCGGCGCAGAAAGGCGGAAATGCACCGCCTGAGTTTTTAAGCACTCACCCGGCAGATGAAACAAGAATAAAGGATCTTGAGAAGGAAATACCTGAAGCAATGGGATATTATAATAAGAAATAAGTTCAACCGGTTCTAAATAATCTTTTTAAAGAATAATTTAATTTTACTGCCTTTTGAAAAATTTATTTCCGGAATATAAACCGGATGGTAAAAAATTCTTATTTCTTATTGTTTTCGTAACAGTATCAATTTCTTTTTTTCTTCAGATTCTTCTTTATTATAAAGGGTTTTATTCAATCTCAGCAGATGAAAGCGG
>CAYSGP010000577.1:0-4646 GCA_964430095.1 uncultured Ignavibacteriaceae bacterium | reverse complement strand
TAATATCATTTATACAGATCAAGGATAATTCCCTTGAAGCCGGAATTAAATATTTAGTATTAGCTTCGGTATCTTCTGCATTCCTTTTATTCGGCATGGCTTTGATTTATGCAGTCTACGGCAGAATGGATTTTCCGGGGCTCTCAGAAGCTTTGGAGATGAATGGAATTACTGCAGTTTCTCTAGCAGGGTTTGCATTGATTATTGTAGGTGCGGGATTTAAGCTTGCATTAGTTCCGTTTCATATGTGGACGCCCGACATTTATCAGGCAGCCGCTGCACCCGTCAGCGGTTTTATTGCATCCGTCTCTAAAGGAGGTATGTTTGCTGTTCTTCTGAGACTCTATACTGATCTGAACGGTCATCAATATGAATCATTAACTCTTTTATTCAGCATACTTGCAATTGCTTCAATGCTGACCGGCAATCTGCTGGCGCTTCTTCAGAATAATGTAAAAAGAATTTTGGCTTATTCTTCCATCTCACATTTCGGCTACATCCTGGTTGCATTTTTAGCAGGAGGTAAAATGGGAATCGAATCTTCAACATTTTATCTCGCTGCATACTTTATAACTATTTTAGGTTCATTCGGAATAGTATCCGTCCTGTCGGATTATGATAAAGAAGCCGAAATGGTAGACGACTATAGAGGTTTATTCTGGAAGCGTCCGCTGCTCTCAATTGTTTTTACCGCAATGCTTTTCTCATTAGCCGGGATCCCGTTGACTGCAGGATTTATAGGGAAGTATTATGTTCTTGCAGCCGGCGTTAATTCCTCGCTCTGGCTTTTAGTTATCGTGTTAGCAGGCGCTAGTGTAATCGGTTTGTATTATTACTTGCGCATAGTAGTTTCAATGTTTTCTCAAAACGATGCTGCTGTCCAAAATGAAAGAGTTATTAAATATACGTTCAGCAGCACGGCAGCGCTTGGAATTTTAACCGTGCTTGTAATCCTGTTCGGGGTTTATCCTTCCCGGTTGATTGAAGTCATCCAAAGCCTTGCAAAGAGTTTTATCTCATATTGATCGGCGTACTGTTTTCATTTCAAAAAAATAATTAGATTATTTCTGATTATTTTTTAGGACAAATAAGATGAGCATAAATATTACTTCTGCTGCTTTTGAAAACGGGGAATTCATTCCTGCAAAATATACATGCGACGGCGCCAATATATCTCCCCCTTTAAGCTGGAGTGGGATTCCGGACGGAACTAAAACTTTAGCATTGATTGCCGATGATCCGGATGCACCAGGCCATACTTTTGTGCATTGGGTTGTTTTTAATATTCCTGCTCATGAAAAAGAATTACAAGAGGGAGTTACACCGACAAGAAACATTCCCGATGAGGTTTTAATGGGGACGAATGATTTCGGCCATATTGGTTACGGCGGTCCATGTCCGCCCTCCGGTACACACCGGTATTTTTTCCAGCTTTATGCATTGAATAGTGCAATACATTTGGAAGCGGGTGCTGCAAAGAACCAGGTGCTTAAAGCGATGGAGAAACATATGTTAGGGCAGGGTGAGCTGATGGGAAGGTACAAAAGGAAAAAGTAGGAGGGAAAAGGCATAAGAGGTATATGGGTATAAAGGTATATGTTATAGGTCAGCTTTTTATTTCATAACTTATATAATTTTATACCTCTATTCCTTTATACCTCTATTCCTTTATACCCTTAATACCGGAACACAGCCGCTGCCGGTTTATCACACGGCATCTTATCTTTTCCTAAAACAAAAACGCTTCCGTTATTCACAAATGTATGTACGGCCGCCAGGTCTAGAAGCTCTTCATTGGAATCATTAGGTATCCCGTCAACAACTACCGTATCCTCATCCCGGTTATATGTCCCCCAGAGCTGAGCATCTTTATTAACGAAAAGTGAATCTACTCTTTTACTAAATGCAGCTTTCAAAATTTCTTGAATATTGCTGGAAGCTCTGCCGTTGCCGGAAAACTGCTCATATTGTTTAAAAGCTTTTAAACGGTTTCTTTCAAATATTGGGTGGACAGCTTCCCAAGCCAGGTGATGAAGTTCTCCGTTTTTTAATCCTTCAGGATTTATATCCAGGGATTCGCCCGCTGTGTATGGATAGGAGTTGGTTTCTTTGTACAAAGGTATTAGATATTCAACGCCGGCAAGCACCAGCGGAGCATTTTCATTCTTAATAACCCGGTAGACTCCTTTACTAACTAAACGGAAAAACTCCAATATCTTTTCTTTATGCACTGCAGCATCCATTCCTACGCTGCCGTGAGTAAAGAAAATTGTGCCTTCACCCGTAGAGCCTCCGTAAAGCTGATAGGATTTATCCGCTTCTTCAAACTGCAGATAATCTTTTAAACTTAACAAGGTATCCTTCGGCAGTTTTACTTCATTGATGGAATACTTTGATCCCTGATAGAGCTTAATCAATTTTTGATCGAGAGCCAATAAAAAGAAACGGCCGTCCCCGCTCATCAGGGAAAGAAGGGGTTTAATATAATAACGCTGTGAAATGATTTCCAGGTCCTGGACCTGGACAGGAATTCTGTATCTCCGGAATTCGCCGGGGGAAAAAAATACGGCAAGCCCTTCACTCTGGTGATTCCAGAATTCAATATCATCAAGCAGATCAAATGCAGGTTTCATCAAATGCTGCAGATGATTGGAACGGATTCCTCTTTCAGCAAGCTGCTTATATATCTTCTGTATATGATTCTTAAATCTTGTTCTGTCCTGGCTTTGCCCATTCCATTCACGGTGAGTAGGTATATAAACAGATATACAAGGGTCGCTGCTTTTTTTTACTAAATTTTTTAATAATTCTTTTGATAGTAAATCCATATTCTTCTCCTTCTTTTCTATTAAATAGGTTAATCAAAATTTTCCTCAAGCAGGTATTGTTAATCCAAAAAGGATAATGAATATTTTTATTTCAATATCTCAATTTGCCTAGAATATAACAATAGTAAATGATAAAATCAGTGAGAAAAGGGACAGAAAATAATTTCGAATTGCGGATTGCGGATTGCAAGGAAATTAGTAAAAGATAATGATCCTGAGCATCAATTTTTTTTGCTTAGGAAAAATATTTTAGCTTGATTTTCACATTCAAGATTCCATCTCTAATTCTTGAACTTGCTCTTGAACTTGCTCTTGAACTTGCTCTTGAACCCCTTTCATCCGACCAAATCCTTTATGACTCTTTCCGCCGCATGATAACCGCACATGCCATGCACTCCTCCGCCGGGCGGAGTGGATGATGAGCAGATATAAATACCTCTTGCCGGACTTTTATATGGAGATAAGCTCCACACCGGTCTGCTGAAAAACTGCAGTAAATCCTGAATGCCGCCGTTTATATCGCCGCCGATATAATTCGGATTATACTTTTCCATATCTTCAGTGTTCATTATATTTTTAGCTAAAATTGTATCCTGGAATCCCGGCGCAAACCGCTCAATTTGTCTTTCTATTCTTTCAGTCATATTCACATCAGATCCGTTAGGAACATGGCAGTAAACCCATAAAGTATGCTTCCCTTCCGGAGCACGGGATTGATCGAATAAGCTCTGCTGGGCTAGAATAACAAACGGTTTTTCCGGGTGGCCCCCATTCCATACAATTTTTCCCGATTCGGAAATTTCATCGATTGTTCCCCCGATATGAACTGTACCTGCTGTGAGGCATTCTTTCGAGATAAAGGGAACAGGCTCACTTAAAGCATAATCAATTTTAAATACGCCCGGACCATACCTGAACCTTGATAATTTGTTCTTATACTTTTCCGGGAAACGGCTCCCGGCAATTTTTATAATTTGCTTCGGAGTTAAATCAAAAATAACTGCTTTTGAAGAAGGGAGCTCTTCGATAGAATTAATTAAGCATGAAGTTTCAATTTCACCTCCGAGGGATAAAAAGTAAGAGGCAAGTGCATCTGCAATTTTTTGAGATCCTCCTTTGGGGAATGGCCATCCATAGATATGACCAAGAACGGCAAGCGCAATTCCTGCAGCAGAGGTAATTGGTCTCTCCAAAGGCATAATTGAATGAGCAGCTAATCCGGCAAAAAGACTTTTTTCATGTTTGCTCTTAAGATAGATTCCTGCAAAATTTTCTGCAGGAAGAATTGCTTTCAGTCCGAAAGCTAATGCTTTGAAAGGATGGGAAGGAAACTTAAATGGTCCGAGAAAATCTTTCTCAAGATGAATCCAGGAGGATATAAGCCGGCTGAATATTTTAATATAATTAGATTTTTTTAACCCTTTCCGCCGCGCTAGTTCAAGGAAAATTTCAGAGGTTTTCAGTAGTGATTGTTTTATTAAAACTGCGTTGCCGTCCTCAAAAGGATGAGCTAAAACGGATGGAGAATAGATCCATTCCAAACCAAACTTTGCCAATGGAAGGCTTCTGAAAAATGGAGAACCCGCAGCAAGAGGATAAATTGCCGAACAGACATCATGTTTGAATCCGGGCAAAGTAAGCTCCGCGGTTCTGCAGCCTCCTCCCACCGAATCCCTGGCTTCGAATATCTTTACTCCAAGTCCTTCCTGAGCAAGTCTTATTCCTGCAGCAAGACCGTTAGGACCGGAACCGACTATAACAGCATCATAATTGCTCATAAAATGATTTTTAAGGGTAGAATAAATATAAAAAAAATGG
>CAYSGP010000576.1:0-3801 GCA_964430095.1 uncultured Ignavibacteriaceae bacterium | reverse complement strand
CCATGTCGAATCCCCCCATATATTTCTATGATATACTCCGGAATCTGTTGCAGCGTATAGCTTTCCGCTGTAAGCTTTAAGATCATTTACTATTTTTCCTTCCAAGCCGAAAGATTTGATTTGAGAAAAAAATAGATTATTTTGAAGAGTAATGAGGATAAGAATTTGCATTTTTATTTTGATAAATTTCATAAAACCCCCGCTAATTTTCTAAACAACATTAAATAAAAAAAATCCAATCTTCAATATCAATTATCTGATAATACAGTAATCTATATAAATTGTTTTATAATGATAGAGGTTGATTTGAATGCCGGCTAATTTCAAAGTAATATGCTTGGCTTGTTTGATAATCGATATCAATGCTATTAAAAAATTTGATAAAAAATAATCAATATTTTTTATTTATTTGAACTTATTTGAATTATTTGATAAGTTGTTCGCAATATTTTTACTTAATGTCGTGTTCTCTTCATGCTTATCAAAAAATCTAACCTGATATTGATTTTTTATCACCAACCTCTCATAATTATTTTTAATTTTGTTTTTGTAAACGGAGAATTTAATGGGCTGGATTGTAAAATTTCTTGAGTCTTCCTTAGGAAAAAAATTCGTAATGGCTTCAACCGGACTTTTTATTTCTCTATTCCTTATCGAACACCTCGTCGGAAATCTTCTGCTGCTGATCAATGACAACGGAAAAGTTTATGAGACTTTTACAGAAATAATGGCAAGCAATTATAATATCCCTGTCAGAATAATTGAGGTGGGTCTGTTCATCTTTTTCATTTATCACATAATAAATGGAATAAGATTGTGGTGGACTAATAGGAATACACGGGATACCAGGTATCAAGTAAATAATCCTTCGGAAAATAGTACTTTCTTTTCAAGGTTTATGATTCAAAGCGGAACCATTGTTTTTATATTCCTTGTAATTCATTTAAGAACTTTCTTTTTCCCTTACCGTTTTGGAAATCCCGGCAATACTGTGTATGAAGGAATAGTTGAGGCATTTTCAAGTCCCTGGTATTCCGGTTTTTATCTGGCTGCGCTTGTTCTTCTTGCATTTCATTTGGTGCATGGAGTACAGAGTGCATTCCAGACATTAGGATTGAATCATAAAAAATATACCCCATTAATAAAAACATTTGGAATAATTTTTTCTATTGTTTTATGCGCCGGTTTTGCACTGATCCCTATTTATTTCCTGTTTAGAAGCGGAGGAGGGAATTAAAATGGCAGATATTAAATTAAATTCAAAAGTTCCCGAAGGGACAATTGATGAGAAGTGGAAGAATCATAAGTTTCATCTGAAGCTCGTTAATCCTGCGAATAAAAGAAAATATAATGTTATTGTAGTAGGGACAGGACTTGCAGGCGCATCCGCCGCTGCTTCACTTGCTGAACTTGGTTATAATGTCCAGGCTTTCTGCTTTCAGGATAGCCCAAGGCGTGCGCACAGCATTGCAGCCCAGGGCGGAATTAATGCTGCAAAAAATTATCAGAATGACGGCGATAGTATTGAAAGGCTCTTTTACGATACATTAAAGGGAGGAGATTACCGCGCGCGCGAAGCCAATGTTTACCGCCTCGCCGAATTAAGCGTTAACATAATCGATCAATGTGTTGCTCAAGGTGTACCGTTTGCAAGAGAATACGGCGGATTGCTGGACAACCGTTCATTTGGAGGAGCACAGGTTTCAAGAACATTTTACGCAAGAGGTCAAACAGGGCAGCAGCTTCTCCTTGGTGCATACAGCGCAATGATGCGCCAGGTTGGAACCGGAAAAGTAAAAATGTTCCCCCGGCAAGAAATGCTGGACCTTGTTGTAATAAATGGTAAAGCACGCGGGATTGTAACCAGGAATATGATTAACGGAGCAATTGAATCTTATACTGCCGATGCGGTTCTCCTTTGTACGGGCGGCTATGGAAATGTATTTTATCTCTCTACTAATGCCAAGGGATCTAATGTAACTGCAATCTGGCGTGCATATAAACGGGGTGCATTCTTTGCAAACCCGTGCTTTACGCAAATACATCCGACATGTATCCCTGTGTCAGGTGAATACCAATCAAAATTAACATTGATGAGCGAAAGCTTGAGGAATGACGGGCGTGTGTGGGTGCCTAAAAATTCTGACGATAAAAGATCGCCTGATCAAATTCCGGAAGAAGAGAGAGACTATTTCCTCGAGAGAAAATATCCTTCGTTCGGAAATCTAGTTCCGCGTGACGTGGCTTCAAGGAATGCAAAAGAAATGATCGATAATGGAAATGGAGTGGGTGAAACCGGTGTTGCCGTTTATCTCGATTTTGCAGATTCAATAAAAAGATTGGGAAAAGAAGTAATTAAAGAGCGGTATGGAAATCTTTTCGACATGTATAAGCAGATTACTGCAGAAGATCCGTATAAGCTTCCAATGAGAATTTATCCTGCTGTTCATTATACAATGGGAGGACTTTGGGTTGACTATAATTTGATGACAACTATTCCCGGGCTTTATGCTTTAGGCGAATGCAATTTCTCCGATCACGGGGCAAACAGGCTTGGAGCAAGCGCATTAATGCAGGGTCTTGCCGATGGCTATTTCATTATACCCTATACAATAGGTGAATATCTTGCTTCCGAAAAATTTGAAAAGATAGATGCTAATCATCCTGTAATTAAACAAGTGGAGAAGGATGTTGATGAAAGAATCCGTAAAATGCTTTCAATTAAGGGAAAGAAAACGGTAGATGAAATTCACCGCGAACTTGGAAAAATTATGTGGGATAGTGTAGGAATGGCCCGTAATGAAAAAGGATTGAAGGAAGCAATAGTAAGAATTAAAGAAATAAGAGAAGAATTTTGGAAGAATGTATGTGTAGCAGGACAAAATGAGGAATTAAATCAGTCACTTGAAAAAGCCGGCAGAGTGGCAGATTTTCTCGAACTCGGAGAATTAATTGCCGAGGATGCCCTCCATAGGAAGGAATCATGCGGGGGGCATTTCAGGGAGGAATACCAGACCGAAGAAGGGGAAGCAAAACGTGATGATGAAAATTTTGTCTATGCGGCTGCATGGGAGTTTAAAGGAGATAATGTTAAACCTGAGCTTCATAAAGAGCAGTTCACTTTCGATTATGTTAAACCTACGCAGAGGAGCTACAAATAATGGCTAAGAGTTTGAATCTGCATTTAAAAATATGGCGCCAGAAAAGTAATCTGGATACAGGTCATTTTGCCGATTACGATTTAAAAGATATTTCTACTGATATGTCTTTCCTTGAAATGCTTGATGTACTGAATGAACAATTAATTAAAAAAGGTGAAGATCCTGTTGCATTTGATCATGACTGCCGTGAAGGAATCTGCGGAAGCTGCGGATTGTATATTAACGGTAGAGCTCATGGTCCTCAAAGAGGCGTTGCAACCTGCCAGCTTCACATGAGAACCTTTAATGACGGTGATTCAATAACCGTCGAACCCTGGAGAGCAAAAGCATTCCCGGTTATAAAAGATCTTGTAGTTGACCGATCTGCATTCGATAGGATTATCGCCGCAGGCGGATTTATTTCTGTAAACACAGGCGGTACACCGGATGGTAATGCAATTCCTGTCCCCAAAGATGAAGCCGAAGCGGCATTTGAGGCAGCTCAATGCATCGGATGCGGTGCATGTGTTGCAGCATGTAAAAATTCATCGGCAATGTTATTCGTGGGTGCAAAGGTATCTCATCTTGCCCGGCTCCCTCAAGGCAAACCTGAACGTGAAAAACGCGCCCTTGCAATGATAGCCCAGATGGAAAAGGAAGG
>CAYSGP010000575.1:0-14553 GCA_964430095.1 uncultured Ignavibacteriaceae bacterium | reverse complement strand
CGAGATGATCCAATGTCCTTTCATTCATTACGTTTTCACCTGCATAGGTGTACATAAGATTCAGATGACCTGCGTTCCCTACATCTTCGCATTCCTGTTCAATCCACTTGATAAACGAAGTGGCCTCTTTCTTATAACCGAGATTGATCAAAGAGTAAATTGTAAATGAAGCATCTCTTATCCAGGTGTACCGGTAATCCCAGTTCCGTTCCCCGCCGAGATATTCCGGCAAGCTGAATGTGGGTGAGGCAATTATAGAGCCGTAACGCTGCGAAGTCATCAGCTTCATTACGAGTGCAGACCTGTTTACAGTTTCCCGCCAGCGCCCTTTATAATTTGATTCCGCACTCCACTTCCTCCAGAAGTCAATTGTTTTATATAAATAATCACTTATGAAACCTGTTATATCTTCATGAAAATCTTTTTCTTCATGCATATACTCCAGAATAAAGTCTGCCGATTCTCCTGGTTTAAGAGTGAATTCCGATCGTGCCGTACCGTCGGCAGCAGCTATCGGGACAGTACTTATCAGCCTGAGTACGCTATGATCATCTCCGCTGCTTTTAAAAACCAGTTTTTTATCATTTTTTACTTCAACTGAATGCCGGGATAATCCGTAATTAAATGAGGGGGAGCATTGCATAATGTATTGCGCTTCTCCTTTTATGCAGGTAAGTCTTCTTACCAGGATATTACCATCATACATGTCTTTGATAGGCATAAAGTCGGTTAACTCGCCTACACCCGCTTCTGATAGAAAGCGGGTCAGCAGAATGTTTGTTTCAGGAATGTACAGCTGTTTATATTTAACATCATCAAAGGTGGGGCAGATGGAAAAAGATCCGCCATTTTTCTTGTCAAGCAGCGCTGCAAAAATGGATGGAGAATCGAAATGAGGAAAACACATAAAATCAATCGAACCATTTATGCCTATCAAAGCAATGGTATTCAAGTCCCCGATGACTCCGTAATTTTCAATCGGCTGATAATCCTTTCGTGTGCTCATCAAATTATTTATAAAATTATTAAAACCTAAAGTAGTTAATAATTCTTTTTTGAAAGCGTAACGGAAATCAAATCGGGAGGCGGAAGTCCTTGGAGGATGTTTAGTTTTTTGCATCCTGATGTTTATGCCTAACAGCTCCTTTCCCTTACAAATTTTTAATGAAAAGTCGAAAATGCAGCGGTTAATGTCACTTACATTTAAGGCAGGAACTAATATACAATATTATCCGCCGGATTTGCATCACACAACAAACTATTGACACAATGAAGAAGTCATCTATTTATAAGATTAATAATCCATAATCAAATTAGTTCATTAACCAGAGTTTATGTGAAAAAAGTTAATGATGATTCAGAGGTAATAATTATAGGTGCCGGAGCGGCAGGACTGCTGGCTGCCAGGGAAATTTCAAAGATGAAGAGTGTGACTATTCTTGAAGCGAGAAACCGGCTGGGCGGCAGAATATTCACTACAACTCCCGAAGGTTTTTCGATTCCTATCGAAGCAGGCGCAGAATTTATACACGGCGAACTTCCTATTACAATGTCGATATTAAAAGAAGCTAATATCCCTTTTTATGAAATTGAAGGAGAAACATACCAGGTTAAAAACGGAGAGGTAATAAAGTCCGGGGATGTTATTGAAGGAATATCTGTCCTTTCATCAAAAGTTAAGCAATTGAAGGAAGATATTCCTTTTTCTGAATTTTTAAAAAAATATCTCAATGAAGAGAAGTACGCGGAAGTTAAAGAATCGGCAGTAAGATTTGTTGAAGGCTATGATGCTGCGGATATTAATAAAGCCAGCACATTTGCTTTAAGCAAAGAATGGGGAAGCGAAGGAGTATCTTCACCTTACCGGATTGAAGGAGGCTACCGGAGAATAATAGATTTTCTATATAAAGAGGCAGCGAAACATGGATGCAAAATAGTTACTTCAAGCATGGTAAAACAAATTAATTGGAAGAAAAACAATGCTGAAGTTCTGACTCAATCCGGAGATCGATATGAAGCAAAAAAAATCCTGGTTACAGTTCCGGCAGGTATCCTTAAATCTTCCGAAGGAAATAATGCATTCATAAAATTTAACCCGGGGCTAAAAGAAATATCCGGAGCATTGAATTCAATCGGGTACGGTCCGGTGATAAAAGTATTTTTTGAATTTAAGGAAGCTTTCTGGGATCCGGAAGAAGCTGATGCCGGAAAATTGCATCGGCCGGGTTTTATTATTTCGGATACAATTTTTACCGCCTGGTGGAGTCAGCTTCCGAAAAAAGTTCCCCACTTAACCGGATGGTTTGCAGGCCCGAATGTCGATAAAATGCATAATATGAGCAGTAATCATCTGATTGAAGAGGCAGTTTCAGCTCTATGCAAAATTTTTGATGTTGAAAAATCTTTTATTGAGAAGAAAATTAAATCGGCATTTATTGCCAGCTGGAAAGAAGATCCTTTTTCACTCGGGGCTTATTCTTATGCAACAGTTGAAACACCGGAAGCTAAAAAAGTATTAAACAAACCTATTGACGATACAATATTTTTTGCAGGTGAGGCATTATCGGAAGACGAATCGATAGGAACAGTTGAGGCTGCCTTTGCCAGCGGATTATCTGCTGCTGTAAAAATAATGGAAAATGGAAAATGGTAAATGTAAATGCCCTGCCCTATGCTCTATGCGATTCAAGAACGACTATGGATGACCACCTGGATGACTATTTTACTCAATATTTTCTTTTTCCAGCCTATCCGCCAAATCCGTTAAAATTTTTATCAGCCTTTTCCGTTGTGTCCGGTCTGAAGAATTCCATGTATCCTTATCTGCACGCTTATGTGCGATCTTATATTTAAGACCGCTCATTGAAGTAGAATAATTATTTGCATCAAGTTTACGGACCAATTGGTGAGCGAGGATGTACCAGTGATATTCTGTTCCGACAGATGCTCCGGATCCTGACGGTGCTTTCCCTGCTCTTCTTTTAGGCACCTCGTAAGTAAATTCCCACCTATCCGGTGCAACTTTTTTTTCTTTCCATTCACCGTCTTTATAGTACCACCTCTGTCCTCTTCCTACCTTTGCACCTGTATAAATCTGCCCCTCGAACTCTTTAAATTTATTGTACGGTTCAGATAAATCTTTTTTCGTTTCAGTTGAATTATTTCTTTTCAGTTTTATCCTTTTTAGATCATTCTTAAACATCATTCACAGGGGATTATAATTCCGAATAATCTTCCCTATATTCCGGTGCATTGTCATCAGAAGGAAAAGGATTAACCCCGTAAGCATCCAGATTCTCGATAGTACCATCTTTTCTTAAAATAATAAGCTCGGCATCCCTTCCTAGAGATATTTCCTTGGCGCTTTCAATTGCTTTATCTTTCCTGTAGTGAGAAGCTAAAATTTCATCAGAACTTTCCCTTTTAACAATCCACTTGCTGTCCATCGGCATAACATATACGCGCATTTCCTAATCCTTTCTTACTTGCTTTATGACGATATAAAACCTCCGCCGTTTACATGTATTGTTTGACCGGTTATATATACAGAATCTTCGGAAGCTAGAAAAACGTAAGCTGGAGCAACTTCACTAGGCTGACCGGCTCTGCCCAGTAAAGTGTCTGCTCCAAAATCAGTAACATCTTTAAATGTAGATGGAATCAAAGGGGTCCAGATTGGTCCGGGAGCTACAATATTCACTCTTATTTTATCTTTGGAAAGGTTTGCTGCAAGAGACCTGCTGAAGGTGGTGATTGCACCTTTTGTTGCCGAATAATCCAGAAGATGCTCGCTGCCCCGGTAACTCGTAACGCTGGAAGTGTTGATAATTACGTCTCCTTCGGCCATATAATCGATTGCTGCTTTAGTAATATAGAACATTGCAAAAATGTTGGTCTGAAATGTTTTCTCCATCATATCAAGATCAAGGTCTTTCAGACTTTCATGGGGATGCTGTTCAGCAGCATTGTTTACGAGAATATTTAGTTCAGCAAATTTGGAATGCACTTTCTCAACAGCCTCTTTGCAGAACTCTTTATTTCTAATATCGCCGGCAAGCAAAAGACACTTGCGTCCTTCTGCTTCAACCATTTTTTTAGTCTCCAATGCATCTTTATTTTCATTTAAATAGATAATAGCAATATCAGCGCCTTCTCTCGCAAAATGCACTGCAACCGATCTTCCGATGCCGGAATCTCCTCCGGTAATAAGAGCAACTTTATTTTTCAGCTTGTCGCTTCCTTTATAATTTTTCCTGATCACTTCCGGTTTCGGCTTCATTTCTGATTCATGACCCGGAGGAGATTGTTTTTGTGAAGGAAAACTTTTTGGTTTGTTCTTTGCTGTATTCATGCTGATAAATCCGTAAACAAAAATTAAAGCGGTCTTCTGCCTTGGATAAGTCTTATAATTACTACTACAACAGCTATAACTAGAAGTATATGAATAAAGCCGCCTAGAGTATAAGAACTAACCATACCGAGAAGCCACAGCACTAACAAGATTACAAAAATGGTCCAAAGCATATGTCCTCCGTTTATATTTTTTTCTTCGAAAGATATTTTAGGCATCTAAGGATTACGTTGAAAATTGTCACAGTGTTGATGATAAATACAATTCTGAAATTCAGATTTAGTAATTATATCAAATTGTAAATTGTTTGTATCATAAATAATGAGGAATTATTAAGCCGAAAGGAAGCGAATCAAAGTACACCGGGAAGATTGCTTAAAATTATTTTAATATTTTCCTTGTAACTGGAAAATGGAGTCAAGCACTGTCCCGTCAACCCATTTAACAATTGCCGCAATTTTATCTTTTTTTAATTTGGGTTTAGCTGGTTCACCGCCGCAGATTTCAAAGACCTCGTCTCTTATTTCTTTTATTGATTTGATAGGGAGAGCGGAATTCCTTACAGAATTAATTAAATCTTTTCTTAATGGATTTATTGCAATTCCTCTTTCTGTGATTACAACATCGATCAATTCTCCCGGCCCGCAGAGTGTCGTAACTTCATTAACAATAACCGGGATTCTGTCTCTGAAAGAAGGTACTGCAAGGATTACACATTTTGAGTATAGACAATTCTGCCATCCTCCGATTCCATGGAGCAGTAAGCCGTCGGAATGTGTAACTACATTTGCATTAAAATTAATATCAACTTCCGTGGCGCCTAATACTGCTGCATCAACAATTGAAGCGAAATTTCCTTTGCCGTGAAAATTGTAGCTTGTAAAGGGACTTGTATTTACATGATTGGGATTATCTCGCATCGATCTTACCCCTTCAAGATCAAAAGTCTGGCCGTCCAGAATATAATCCGTTAATCCTTCTTCCAGCAATTGAACTAAATATTTTGAGCTTCCCCCTCTTACGAATCTTGCTTTTATTCCTTTTGCTTTCATTCTCTCTTTTAGAAACGGAATAAATGCTAGAGCGGTACCTCCGGCACCGGCCTGGAAAGAAAAACCGTTTTTCATTATCCCGGCATCCTCAATAAATTGAGCAACATATTCCGCAATTAATAACCTGTCGGGAGATTTAGTTATTTCAGTAGTCCCTGAAACAATTTTTGATGAGTCGCCGAGAGAATCAACTTTTACAACATAATCGACATTGTTTCCCTGGATTTGCCAGGGGATGCAGGGGAAGGGGATGAGATTATCGGTTACGACAATTACCTTATCCGCATATTCCGAATCAGCCAGGGCGAAGCCTATTAACCCGCTTGCCGATTTCCCGTTTACACCGTTTGCATTTCCGAACGGGTCTGCTGTCGGGGCAGCAATAACGGCAATATCAATATGAACTTCTCCGTCCTGAACAGCCTGGTATCTTCCGCCGTGAGATCTTAAAACTCCGGTCCCTTTCATCTTTCCATAAGATGTAAATCTGCCGAGAGGACCGTTCATGCTTCCTTCAATGTGGTGAATGGTTCCGTCTTCCAGATACTTTATCAAATGCTCATGAATTGGGAATGATGCACTGGGAAACCAGCGGATATTTTTTATACCCATTGCTTTGACGGTATCAAAAAGAAAATTTGTTAATGCATCCCCGTTTCTTAAATGATGGTGAGTTGAAATCGTCATCCCGTCTTTTAATCCGGATTTTTTTAATGCTTCCTTTAAACTTTTCACTACTTTATTTCCATCTTCCGGATAATCAATACATGTTCTTACCGGAGGTTTTGCTTTGACACCCGACGGTTTATATTTATTTACCCCTTTAAATGGAATTTGCTTTTCCCCGTTTACATCACTGGGGATAAATCTTCCGGCAGCATTTTTTATTAATTTCATCTATTAAAATTGTCTAATTGTTGTATTGTTAAATTGCTGTTTTGCTAAATTGTAACATTGTTAAATTGCTAACGACTTTTTATTACTATTGAATGACAACTGACTGACAACTGAATGACCATTGAATGATAATGAATGACAATTGACTAATGTCCATTGACCAATGACAAATCAGCTATTTCCAATAATCTCTGAGCTCTTTTCACCACAGGCGGATCAATCATTTTACTTCCAAGAGATACTACCCCGATTCCTTGTTTTTCTGCTTCTTTAAAAGCCTCAACAATTTTTTGTGCTTTTTGAATTTCTTCCTGAGTCGGAGCAAAAGCTTCATGCACAACTTTTATTTGTCTCGGGTGAATGCATCCTTTTCCTTCGAATCCTAGGGCTTTCGCTTCCAGAACGCTCAATCTCAATCCGTCCATGTCTTCAACGTCGGAGAACACTGTATCAATTGCCTGCACGCCTGCGGCTTTTGCTGCATTCACAATCATAGATCTTGCAAAAAAAGATTCCTTGCCTTCATTAGTGCGCTGCACGCCGATATCCGCAGTGTAGTCTTCAAGTCCTACTGCCAGGGCGCAAATATTTTTTGATGAGGAAGCAATTTCAAAAGCTTTGAGAGCACCGAGAGCGCTTTCTATTATCGGCATATAAAAAATTTCATTTTTAAGATTATGCTTTTCCCCGATTTGAACCGTATTTTCTTCGATTTGTAAAACTTGTTCTGCAGATTCACATTTCGGAATTAAAATTACATGAACATTATGCGGCACAATAAATTTTAAATCCTCCACTCCCCGGGGTAATTGATTTATCCTTACCATTCTTTCAACTCCATAGAAATCCACTGACCGAAGGGCATTTCTCACAAGAAATTGAGCGGCATCTTTTTCAGAAAGTGCTACACTGTCCTCTAAATCCAAAATAATTCCGTCGGGAGAATGGAGCCCTGCATTAATAAAAAACTTCGGTTCATTTCCCGGCAGATATAGACGGCTTCTTCTTAGTCTGTCTTTTGAGCTTTTATATAAGTTTCTTTTATTTACAGGAATTAAATATTCATTCGCCGCATCCGGCATAACTCTTTTGATTGCCGATTCAAGTCTTGCCGCAATTACAAAAGGAAGAGCGCCGGCATCTTCAAGGTATATTACTGCATTTTTTATCTTAAAAAATCCGGAGATCTCTTCAATATGTTTTTTGATTGATTCTCCATACATTGAAGAGACTTTGCTTTTGATCCCGATTTTTATACCCCCGGAATTTTTTAATTCAATTTCAAAGCAGCAATCAGAGCGGATGTTTTCTCCACGTTTACCGGCGAAAGATTTTTTATTCATTTTTATAATGACCTAAAATTGAAATAATTTCTATTTGTTCTTCTTTAACTCTATATACTAAGCGATCCTTTTTATTTATTCTTCGTGACCAACAAGGCGGGAATTTATGTTTGAGATGTTCGGGCCTTCCTAAGCCCTTAAAAGGGTTTTTTTTAATGTCTTCAATTAATAGTATTATCTTCGAGAAGTAGTGCTCAGAAAAAGCAGTTGAATTAGTTTTTTCAATTTTAATTTTTTGTCTGAGGGATTCCGGAGACCAGATAACCTCTAGCGTTTTCTCCAATTTTTCTTTCCTAGAACTTCATAAATATTTAGTTTTTTCCCTTTCCCTTCATCAATCTCTTTCAGACCTTTTTTTATACTTTTGACCCACTCCGGGTTACTAAGAATATAAAGATTTTCAACCATATTATCGTAATCCTCTTTCGAGATTAAAACAGCATCTTTTCTTCCTTTGCTGCCAACTATAATATATGGTTCGCTGTTTTCATTTACTTTATCGATAATTTTATTCAGTTTGTTCCTTGCTTCAGTGTAAATAATTGCCTGCATTTTTTAATCCTATAATGTCATTATAATGTCATTTTAAAATTAAGCTAACTTCTTTCAATTTGCAAACAGTTTGACAATTCAGCAATTAAACAATCAGCTTCTCCATAAAATCTCCGGCTTTCTTCTTCTCACAATTAAAGATTAATTTTTTTATTTCTTTCTGTCTTTTTTTAGAAAGAAGGTCCTTCGATAATGAATTAAATTTATTATCAAGATCTTCTTCGGTCATGGGTTCACGCGGATCTCCTTTTGGATATTCAATATATTCGGAAAATTCTCTTCCGTCATTCGTTCTAATGACTACTCTGCTCGGCTGTTTTTCGGGAAACATTTTATCAAATTCTTCCGAAGCCTCTCCTTTTATTTTATCAATCACGTCCCAGATACGCGGATCTTTTAATTTCTCCTCTGAAAAAGTCTGGGTAGTAATTTTGTGATCGACTAAAGCTGCGGCAATGCAGTAGGGGAGAGAATGATCAGCAGTTTCACGGGATTCAGGCCTGTATTTATGAGGATCAAAAAGGATGTCACAGGCGCGGGCAATTGCAGTTACTTTAACAGTATCAATTTGATCGTAGGTAATATTATTTTTTAATACAGCTTTAAGCACTGCGGAAATGTGTGTATGTGTCAAAGCTTCCGTCGGAAATGCCTTCATGCTGCAATCCAAAATTTTGTATGATTCACCCAAACCTGAAATTAATTTAGCAGTATCCCAGCTCCAGCTTCCAAGCGTTTCTCTTCCCTGCATCTGAACAGGCTTGATTTTTTGTTCTTTCACATCCCATCCAAAGAAGCAGTCCATAAATCCTTCTTTCCCCTCAAATACCTGTTCAGTCCCAGTATATCCCTCCATTGCCATTAACGCTGCCAATAATCCTGATTGAACCGCCATCGGATCAACAGTATTTTTCATCATTGTTAACTTTCCGGCAGTCGGACAGCCTATTGTATAATTGCGGCTTCCGCTGATTCCGATTGCGTTTACCATTTGATCGGATGTTAATCCCAAAACTTTACCCGCTGCGATAGGAGAAACAAACTGTGTCAGCGACGCATGATGCCATTTTCTTTCCCGTATTCCCGGTACAGCAAATTCACAAAGCCGCTGTTCAAATTCATAAGCAAGAACAATTGACGTAATTACCTCCTTCATTGAAACATCAGCCATTTCACCGGCAGATAAAGAGGCAGGAATCAAGTCTGAAGGATGAGAAGGATCTTCTTTCCAATAAATATCATTGAAATCTAGTGATCTTATCATCAATGAATTAATTAAAGAAGTGCTGACGGCCGGAAGCTTATCGCCGAATCCTATGGTAGTGGATTCTTTCTTTCCTCCCATCTTTTTATAAATACTCCTGATGATATTTACATCTTTTGTATAATAAGCTCCGTACGCACAGCCGATTGAGTCGTAAAGAAATCTTTTTGCTTCTTCAACTACCTCTAGGGGTAAATCATTAAATTTGATATTTACTGCAAATTCCGAGATTATGCGGGAAATGGGTTTGTTCATGTTGTTCTATTGTTGAATTGCTAAATTGTTTTATTGCTGAAAATTATTTTGCTGTTTAGAAATCACAGTTTGTGATCTCCATTGTTATCACAGTTTGTGATCGCAATTGGACTGTTAAATTGTTTAATTGCTAAATTGTTTTATTGTTCTATTGTTGATTATTTGATTATTCTTCTAACAACAGTATAACAATTCAGCAATTTAACAATTTATCAATTTTAACAATTATAGGTTTCTCTTCACCCATTCTTCCAATCCGCCGGAAACAATTAATTCTTGAGCCGCCTCTCCGACGGGATCAAATGAATATATTTTCCCGTTTAGTATAATTTCCGAATTTTTAAAATTTATTTCTATCTTCTTATTTGTTTTTACAGTCAGTCTGTCTTTTCCAAATTCTGTTTTTAGATCATTAACAAGCCGGGGGCATTCAATCAAGAGGTAACCGTTATTCAATGCATTCCTTTTATATGTTTCGTTAAATGATCCCGCAATTACCAATTGGATTCCTTTATATTTCAGCGCTGTTGCCGCTTGTTCACGCGAGCTGCCTGTTCCAAAGTTGAATCCTCCTGTGAGCACATCTCCTTCAGCCGATAATTTCACGAATTCCGGATCATAGTTTTCCATTACGACCTCTGCTTGCTGCTGCGGAGTGAAGTCATCAATATAAGTATATTTCCCTGGGAAGATTCCGTCGGTATTAAGATTATCCTGATAACAAAAAATTAATTCCCCTTCAATCTTTTCCGGAAATCCATCAATAATTTTTACCGCTGATTTCTTTCCGATTTGTTTTAGGTTTACTTTTATTTCGCCCAGAATTTTTTTCTGAGACAAAGGCACATCAGCCTTCGGCTGAGCTTTTCCGCCTGCCGGATCCCATGGATAATCTATTTTTCCTGCGACAGCCGAAGCTGCGACAACTGCGGGCGAAGCAAGGTATGCAAAAGCTTTCGGAGAGCCCATCCTGCCTTTAAAATTCCTGTTTGTAGCAGAAATACCCGTTTCACCATCTTCCAGCAATCCTATCCCAAGTCCTATACATGGACCACAGCCCGGCGGAAGAGGGATAGCGCCAGCTTCAATCAAACTCTGCCAATATCCAGCCTTTTCACTTTCCTTCTGGACTTCACTTGATGCGGCCGCAATATAAAATTCAACTCCCTCTGCAACCTTTTTCCCTTCAACTACAGCTGCAGCCTCTTTAATATCATTAAGCCTGCTGTTGACGCACGAAACCAGATAAGCTTTCTGAATCCTGACTTCTTTCTGCTTCAATTCGGAAACCGGGGTCATAATTTTTACAGTATTGGGTCCTGATACAAATGGTTCAACGGCAGATAAATTAATGAACAATTCTTTCACATAAAAAGCGCCTTCATCAGCTTTAATAATATTCTTCTCCAATTCATCTATCGTTTTATGGTTCAATCTAGGATGGATTCCATTCTCACCTGCCTTGCCGGCAGGCTGGTCCGCATCCGAAAAAACTCCTTCCAAACCTCTTTCAGAAATATAATCTGCTCTTTTTCTTAACCAATCAATCGTAAACTCATCAACCGGGAATACACCTGCGAGTGCTCCCCATTCGGTAGTCATATTAGCGATGGTCAATCTTTCTTCAACCGGAAGATGCAGGACACCTTCACCTGTAAATTCAATTGCATGATTAAGAACTTCATCATTGTTAAAGTATCCGCATAAGGCAATGATCAGGTCTTTTCCTGTAACTCCGGGCTGAAGTTTTCCGGATAATTCCACTTTTGCCATCGGCGGCACCTGCCACCAAGTCTTTCCGGTAGCCCAAATTGCCGCAGCATCGGTACGGACGACAGGAGTTCCAAGACAGCCAAGTCCACCGTACATATTAGAATGAGAATCAGATGCAACAACCAAAGTTCCCGGCCAAGCATAACCTTCTTCGCACAAGATCTGGTGTCCGATTCCTCTGCCGGCAGGATAAAAATCAGCTCCCATTTTTTTTGAGAATTCTTCTATCTTCTTATACTTCTCAAGATTTTTTTCACTTTTATTCTGAATGTCATGATCTAATGTATGCACCACTTGTCTCGGATTAAAAAGTTTCGAGGCGCCGATAGATTTAAATTTTGGAATAACCGCACCGGTGTTATCGTGCGTCATTATGTATGCAGGTTTTATCATCAGGTAATCGCCGGAATGAACCTCGTGGTTTGTATCCAATCCTACTGCAAATTTCTGAGCTATTTTTTCGATTAAGGTCTGGTTCATATTGTTTAATGGTCAAATTGTCTAATTGCTATAATTTATTTTTTAAATTTGTAATTTTTTGTCAATGAACAGGATGAGGCTGTTAATAGCCTTTGGAAGTTTAATCAATTCGGAAAAAACATATGAATATTCTTCTGAATTTAATAATTTTCTAATATGTGATTTTTCGTTCCAATCTAGTGATTCATATAGTGAACCGAAACTATACCTAAAAAATTTAATTTTATCCTTTTTAGTATAACGCCCAAATCCTTCAGCAATGTTAGCTGATATTGAATCAATTGCCTTTACAAATTGTTTACCCACTGTGTCTCTTGCAAAATAATCCCATTTCAATACTAAATCCCAAACAAGGTTGCTTAATTTAAAAGCAATTCTATAGGCTTCTATATCATTCAATTTTAGAAATTTTTTATTTTCCATTTTTCCCCTTTTATTTAGCAATTAAACAATTAAACTATTTAACAGTTAATTATTCTTAAATGGATCGAACGAAACGAAATCAGCATGATGTACAATAATTGCCTCCACACTTCGCTTTGCAAGGTCGCCTTCTTTCGCGTGGTATGCAATAATATGCTGAACTTCAGGAGGTATCCCGAAACGATCTGCAACAGCAACTCCGCTGAACGGATGGCGCAGTAATATCCCCGTCTTGCTTGTTGTCAATTCGCCATTAATTTTATCATACTCAAATAACTTTCCCACATCAATAAGGATTGCACCGGCAATAAGAGTATCCATATCAATTTTAATTTCTTCTTTAAAATTTTCTTTCATTCTTTTTGCAATATCTACCGATAGCTGTACTGCAGTGCGTTTATGATTCATGAAAGATATTTTACAATCTTTAATCAGTAATGAAAAAGGAATTACCTGGAGATCTTCAGGTGTCAGGGGAGAATTCTCAATTGCATAAACCCAGCAATTCAGAACTTTCTCCCTTAAATCTTTATTTTGTATCCAATTTATTTCAGGCCAGATTGATAGTACTTTATCTTTCATTTTTTTCTGGGGTCAATGGTTATATTGTTTTATTGCTATATTGTTAAATTGTTAAACTGTTAAATTGCTAAAATCAAATATGTAACTTATTATCAATGAATTGAATAAGACTATTAATCATTTTCGGCAATTTTATCAATTCTGTAAATATATATGAATAATCTTCTTCATTTAATAAATTTCTTATATGTGATTTTTCATTCCAATCTAATGATTCATATAATGAGCCGAAGCTGTACCTAAAAAATTTAATCTTATCTTTTTTCGAATATCTTCCAAAACCTTCTGCCGGATTAGCTGGTATCGAATCTATAGCTTTCACGAACTGCTTTTTCCCACAGATCTTTGGCGAAATAGTCCCACTTAATAATCAATTCCCATACATAATTACTTAACTTGAATGCAGTTTTATAAGCTTCAATATCATTTAATTTTAAAATCTTTTTAGTTTCCATCCCCCCTCAATTTTTCAACAGTTTAACAGTTGAACAATTTAGCAATTAAATGTGTTTAATTATTTCCTCCGTCATCTCCTGCGTAGTACTTGCGCCGAATTTAAAAACTTCCGGCCCTCCTTTTAGCTTCAGCATGTCGTATGTTTTTACTTTTCCGTCTTCAATTACTTCTGCAATTGCGGTTCTAATTTTATCCGCCTTCTCTTTTTCATTAAGATAATCAAGCATCATGCAGGCACTAAGAATCATTGCAATAGGATTTACTATCGATGGATTTAATTCCTGGTATTTTGGTGCCGACCCGTGAGTGGGTTCAAAAACAGCCGCATCACACCCGATATTTGCACTGCATGCGAAACCCAATCCGCCGATTAAGCCGGCAAATCCGTCGCTTATAATGTCTCCAAACATATTTTCGGCAACCAGTACTCCGTATATTTCCGGGTTTTTTGTCAGCCACATCATCTGCGCATCTATGTTTGTATCCCAAAGCTCAATGCCTGGATATTCTTTGGCAATAATTTTAGCTTCATTAAACATCATACCGGAAGTTTCCCGGAGTACATTCGGCTTTTCGCAGACGGTTACATTCATATAGCCGAATTTTTTTGCGTATTCAAAAGCTTCTCTAATAATTCTACGGCATGCATTTCTGGTTACAATTCTAGTTGAAATCGCCAGATCTTCGCTCGGCACATTCCTGAAGGATTTCATTTTAGGATGAGTTTCAAAAGCATCTCTGACAGCCTTCGGCGGATTTGTCCATTCAACTCCGGAATATAATCCTTCCGTGTTCTGCCTGAAAATTACGGCATCAACCGGAGGCTCTTCAAATCCGTCAATCTTTCTTCTGATAAAATTCAGCGGGTTCCCTTTGAATGATTTGCAAGGCCTGATGCAGATATCAAGATTAAAATGCTGTCTTAAACCGACGATAGGGCTGAAATAAACATACCCCTTATCCTTCAGTTCAGGAGCAAGTTCTTTTGCCGCAGCATCTTTCGGTTTACTTGTTATTGCGCCGAATAAACCTATTTTATGCTTTTCCAAGAGGTCTATTGTCCTATGCGGGAGTGCATTTCCTTCCCTGCACCAAAATTCCCAGCCGATATCGGCATAGATATAA
>CAYSGP010000574.1:0-3461 GCA_964430095.1 uncultured Ignavibacteriaceae bacterium | reverse complement strand
GCAGTGCAGCGGAAAAATTAATGGAAAGGATTTCGGCGTTGTATCTAATCCCGAGTTTTTAAGGGAAGGAAGTGCCGTTGCCGATTTTTTTAATCCGCCGTACACAGTTTTGGCATCGGATTCGGATAAAGCTTTAGAAACTATGAAAAAGGTTTACTGCTCCATCAAAGCCGATGTAATTAAAACGGATATAGGCACTGCTGAATTAATAAAATTTGTAAATAATTCTTTTCACGGGTTAAAAGTTGTTTTTGCCAATGAAGTTGGACGCATCTGCAAAGCACTGGGTGTCGACAGCAGAAATTTAATGGATCTCTTTGTAAAAGATACTGTCCTGAATATATCGCCGTATTACTTTAAACCCGGATTTGCGTACGGCGGATCCTGCCTGCCCAAAGATTTAAAAGCACTTAATTCAATTGCCCATGATAAATATGTAAGACTGCCAGTGTTGTCTGCTATTGAAACCAGCAATCAATCGCATATAGAATATACTTTGAATCTTTTGATGAGCAAGAATAAAAAGAAGATCGGTTTTTACGGTATCTCTTTTAAAGCCGGCACAGATGATCTTCGATTCAGTCCTGCGCTTGAAATAGCGGAGAGGCTGCTGGGTAAAGGATATGATATTAAAATATATGATAAAAATGTAATACTTTCCCGCATTATGGGAAAAAATAAAGAATTTATCTTCAGCAGGCTTCCTCATATTAATAATCTCCTGGTTGAGGATATAGAGGAATTCCTCTCCACGCTGGAAATATTGGTGCTGGTAAATAAAGACAATGATATTGAAAAAGTATTAAAGAAAGATCTATCAAATATTCAGATTGTGGACCTTGTTAGAGTATCGGAAGATATTACTCAAATAAAAAATTATGAAGGGATTTGCTGGTAAGAATCATTTTTTATCTGCATTAAAATTATCTCCCGCAAGAATCATATATTTATATATCAATTTTTTAAAAATTCCGAATGAACAATAGTTTTTGGATAGATCTGGATAACTCTCCGCATGTCCCTCTCTTTAAACCCATTATTAAGGAATTTGATAAAAGAGGAATTAAATATTTTATCACTTCAAGGAAATTTGCGCAAACCGAAGAATTGCTGAAATTATGGGGGATTCCGCATCAGATGATAGGGGAGCATGCCGGTAAAAATAAAATAAAAAAAATAGTCAACCTTGTTCAAAGATCATCCCAGCTAAAAAAAAATTTTAAATACCGGGAAAATCTTATTGCTGTAAGTCACGGATCAAGAACACAGGTTCTCGCAGCCTGGCGTATGGGTATTAGTTCCATTCTCATGCTCGATTATGAATATACCGAGGTAAAATTATTTAACTATTTTGCAAAAAAATTATTAATTCCTAAGTTTATCCCTGATGAAAGGCTTTCCTCAGCCGGAATAAATCTGAAAAAAGTGATACGCTATAACGGTTTTAAGGAAGAATTATATTTAAAAGATTTTAAAGCCGACCCTGATTTCAGAAATTCCATAAACATTTCTCCTGAACAGATCCTCGTGGTTGTTCGCCCTCCAAGCATGACGGGCAATTACCATGATCCGCGCAGTGAAAAGCTGCTGATTGAAGCGATTAATTATTTTTCAAATTCTCCTAACACTATTGTATTAATCGTAAACCGTACTGAAAATGAAGGAAAATTTATTTTAAGAAAGATTGTAAACAGACCGAATGTAAGATTTCTGCAAAAAGCAGTTGATGGACTTCAGCTGCTGTTTGCCGCCGATATATCAGTCTCCGGCGGCGGAACAATGAATAGGGAAGCAGCGCTCCTTGGAACAAAAGCTTACAGCATCTTTACAGGAAGAAGACCTTACCTGGATGAATACCTGCAGAGCACCGGCAGATTAAAATTCATTGAAAAGGCTGAAGACTTAAACAATATAGCTATTTGCAGAAATAAAAAGACAGCTCCGGTATTTCAAAATAATCTTGTTTCGGAGATAGCCGATATAATTATAGGCAAATAAAATTAATAAAAAACATATCTTAAACAACTGGTAAGAAATTATGCAAGTTCCATTCCTAGATCTTAAAGTTCAGTATCAATCCATTAAAAATGAGATAGATCCTGCAATTCAAAATGTTATAGATAATGCTGCATTTATACTTGGAAAACCTGTAGCAGATTTTGAATCTGCTTTTGCAAAAGCGCATGATGTAAAATATTGCTGCGGTGTAAGCTCCGGAACAGATGCAAACCATCTTGTACTTTGGTCTCTCGGAATAAAAGCGGATGATGAGGTGATCATTCCTGCAAATACTTTTATTGCAACCGCATGGGGTGCCACACTTTGCGGCGCAAAACCAGTTTTTGTAGACTGCGAACCGGACAGCTATAATATCGATCCTGCGAAAATTGAAAAGGCGATAACAAAGAAAACCAAGGCAATTGTGGTGGTTCATTTGTATGGACAGCCGGCTGATATGGATCCTTTGAATGAAGTAGCAAAAAAACATAAAATTCCGTTGGTGGAAGATTGTGCCCAATCTCATATTGCCGAATATAAAGGGAAAAAAGTTGGAGGGCTTAGTGAGGCTGCTTCCTTCAGTTATTATCCGGGGAAAAATCTGGGGGCATACGGAGAGGGCGGATCCGTTACTACTAATAATCCTGAAATTGCTCAAAAGGTGAAAATGATCAGAGACCACGGTGCAGTGCAAAAATATAATCACGAAATTTTCGGGCATAACTACCGCATGGAAGGAATTCAGGGAGCAGTTTTAGGAGTTAAACTGAAATATTTGGATAAATGGACCGAAGGGAGACGAAGAGCGGCTGCAAAATACTGCGAACAGCTCGGGGATTTAGAAAATATCAAAGTACCAAAGGAAATGCCTTATGCCAAACATGTTTATCATCTTTATGTAATTCAGGTTGAGGAGAACGGGAAAAGAGATGCTCTTCAAAAATATTTGGGCGAAAACGGAATATCTACAGGGCTCCATTATCCTATTCCGTTACATCTGCAGCCTTGCTTTAGGGATCTTAATTATAAAAAGGGTGATTTCCCTGCAACCGAACAATTATCTGAATGTGGATTGTCACTGCCTATGTACCCTGAATTAAAGGATGAACAGATTGAATATGTCTGCAGTAAAATCCGGGAATTTCTTTCGAAATAGATATCTGTTCTAAACAGCATTTTAATAAGAGTTAGCTGATGCTGAAATTATCGGAAAAGCAGAAACAGCTATTATTGCTTTTGTTGATAATTCTGCTGGGGTCTTTGCTTCGCTTTTATAAGTTGGATTTTCAATCCCTGGGAAATGATGAATTATCGAGCTGGAATCTTAGCAATAATGCAGTCAGCATTTCAGATGTCGTAAAAACACAGGCAGAACACGATGTAAATCCACCGGGGTACCAGATCATTCTTTTTTATGTAATAAAAAATTTAGGGGATAATGAGTTCTGGTTAAGACTTCCATC
>CAYSGP010000573.1:0-3084 GCA_964430095.1 uncultured Ignavibacteriaceae bacterium | reverse complement strand
GATCTGCAGTCAAAATTCTTTAAAGAGATTGAAGCCGATTTTTAATCTTTTTTATTGAAGATTAACTTTAATTCTCTCTTTTTTCCCTCAATTATCCTTAATTTTGCATATAATACATGGAGCAGTTTATGCATGTCCCCTTACTTGATCTTAAACCTCAATACAATTCTCTGAAAAAAGAGATAGATGAAGCGCTGATAAGAATTGCCGATTCCCAGTATTTTATTTTGGGACCGGAAGTCGAACAGATGGAAAAGGAATTATGCGTTTACCTCGACTGCAAATATGCCGTGGGAGTTTCATCCGGCACCGATGCACTGCTTTTGGCTTTAATGGCTCTGGATATTCAGCCGGAAGATGAAGTAATTGTTCCGACTTATTCATTCTTTGCTTCAGCGGGAGTTGTCTCTCGCTTAAATGCAATACCTGTTTTTACCGACATAGACCCTGTTACATTCAATATTAATACCGGGGATATTGAGAAAAAGATAACCAGAAAAACAAAAGCAATTATCCCGGTTCATCTCTATGGTCAAAGCTCCGAAATGGATGAAGTAATGAGAATATCTAAAAAGCATAACATTAAAGTTGTAGAAGATGCAGCTCAAGCAATCGGAGCGCATTATAAAGACGGAAAGAGTGCGGGTACAATCGGAGATGCAGGCTGTTTTTCATTTTTTCCCAGCAAAAATTTGGGGGCTTTCGGAGACGGCGGATTGATTACAACAAATAATCAGGAACTTGCCGCCAAGATGAAGATTTTAAGAATGCACGGAGCTGAACCCAAATATCATCATAAAATTATCGGCGGAAATTTCCGTCTTGATGCAATACAGGCGGCTGTTATTAGGATTAAGCTTCCTCACCTCGATTCATGGTCAAATAAAAGAAGAATGAATGCAGAACTTTATTCAAGATTGTTTATCGATGCCGGGCTTGCAGAGAAAACCGGTGAAATAAACTTTAATGATGAAAATAAAGTACTGCTTCCAAAAGCCGTATATAAAAATTCCGGATTAAGAAATTATCATATCTATAATCAATATATAATCAGGGTAAAGAAACGTGATGAATTGAGGAAGTTTTTAGCGGATAGCCAAATAGGAACTGAAATATATTATCCGGTCCCTTTTCATCTTCAGGAATGTTTCTCAGGTCTTGGTTATCAAAAGCATGATTTCCCGGAAGCTGAAAAAGCAGCGGACAGCTCATTAGCGCTGCCGATTTTCCCGGAACTGACGGAGGAGCAAATAAAATTTGTAGTTGAAAAAATATCGGAGTTTTTCAAATGAAGAGTGATAAAGTACATGAATAACTCAGCTTATGTAAATAAAAAAATCTATATTGCCGGGCACTCGGGGATGGTCGGATCAGCAGTCAGACGAGTTCTGGAAAATTCCGGTTATAAAAAAATTGTACACAGATCTTTATCAGATTTGAATCTGATCCGCCAGCAGGAAGTTGAAGAATTCTTTAAGGAAGAAAAACCGGAAATAGTCATTGTTGCCGCTGCAAAGGTTGGAGGCATTCTTGCCAACAATACATACAGAGCCGAATTCATCTATGATAATTTAATGATTGAAAGCAACATTATTCATTCGTCTTACCTGAATAAAGCGGAAAAGCTGATTTTCCTGGGAAGTTCATGCATATATCCTAAGATGGCAGTTCAGCCTTTAAAAGAGGAGTATCTTCTTTCAGGTTTTCTTGAATATACAAATGAGCCTTATGCCGTTGCAAAAATTGCCGGTATTAAGCTGTGCGAAAATTATTACAAGCAGTATGGATCCAATTTTTATTCAATCATGCCAACGAACCTTTACGGTCAGAACGATAATTTCGATTTGAACACTTCACATGTTTTGCCTGCATTAATCAGAAAATTTCATGAAGCAAAGGAGAAGAAATCCGCTTCGGTTGCAATTTGGGGCACCGGAAAACCGATGAGAGAATTTTTATATGTTGATGATCTTGCAGAGGCTGTCCGGTTTTTAATTGAAAATGTTGAAGCGAAAGATCTTTATGAAAAAAATCTTTCTTTTGTAAATATCGGGACCGGAAAAGATATTACTATAAGCGAACTTGCTTCATTAATTGGCGAGATCGTCGGATTTAAAGGTGAAATTGTTTATGATTCAGGGAAGCCGGACGGCACTCCCAGAAAACTCCTGGATGTATCCAGAATTCACAGCTTAGGATGGGAACATAAAACCCAGCTCAGGGAAGGGATCGAAAAAACTTATAAATGGTTTTTGGAAAATAGAGCTAACACTTAAATGGATGGATGCATGAAGTGCATGAATGCATGAAAAGCAGAAATATATTTTTAATTAATTACTGTGATGAATGATATTTTCGAAAAATATGTGAATAATAATAAAAATATTAATAGGGGGTTTAGAGGTTTAATAGTTTGGCAGGAAGCAATTAAATTGTTTGTATTTACAAAAAACAAAATAAAAAACATAAAAACTATTTCATTCAAAACTTATTCACAGATAGAATCTTCCTCATTTTCAATTCATTCCAGCATTGCTGAAGGATATTGCCGCAGGCATTTAAAAGAATATATTCAATTTATCAATATTGCCTTAGCTTCATTAGGTGAGAATTACTCCCAATTATTTGCTTTAACTATCTCAGGTGATATTGAAGAAGAATGGTTTGCAGAGTATGATAAAATGCACTATTCACTCGAGAATAAACTTATTAAGCTGAACAAAGAAAATATTCAAAAACTTGAAAACAAAGGGGATTGGAATGATGATTATTTAATACATGAAATTTTAGAAAACTATAACATCAATAATTATTGAAATTCTTATGTATCATCATGCAACCCCCGCGAACGGAGCAGGTATGCATTCATGCAGCCATGCAATTCAATCAGTTAATATTTCTGCCATGCAACCATGCATTTATGCAACATTCAACCATTTATTCATTCAATTTTAATTGAAGGGAAATTTTTTTGAAAAAAGCACTTATCACCGGAATTACTGGTCAGGATGGAAGTTATTTAACTGAAATCCTTTTAGAAAAGGACTACGAAGTACACGGGATTATCAGGAAAAGCAGCTCATT
>CAYSGP010000572.1:0-9067 GCA_964430095.1 uncultured Ignavibacteriaceae bacterium | reverse complement strand
TGAATGTAGTCTTTGAAAAACTTGAAGAAGGAAGAGGAGTGAGATTTTTTGAGGAGGAAGGGGAGAAAGGACCTCAGGCAAGTTCTGTTCAAATAATTGATTAATTTCCCGCAAATGCGGGATAGGTCGATTTCGAATTTCGTATTTCGGATTTCGGATTCCCGATTTCGTCGGCATAAAACGGATTGCGGGTTTATTCAAATGGAAATCCTAATTTAAATTCTTGATAAAAATAAATAATATGTCTTTTCCATTTATTCCTGCCAAAACTGTTGAAGTTCCGGAAATTCCTTTCAAAGATGAAGTACGTCTCCCTTCAAATAAAACCGCATTGATTATTGTAGACATGCAGAATGATTTTGTGAAAGAAGGAGGAGCGCTTCTTGTTCCCTCTGCAGCGGAAATAATTCCGAAGATTAAAAAACTGGCTAATGACGCAAGAAAATCCGGAGTACATGTAACATATACACAGGACACTCATTTTGAAGGAGATAAAGAATGGAAAATATGGCCGGAGCACTGCCGCAAAGGAACATGGGGCTGGGAAATTATAGATGAGCTGAAGCCGCTTCCGGATGATCTCGTATTTACTAAAAACCGGTACGACGGCTTTTACGGCACAAGCCTCGATCATTACTTAAGCAGTGTTTGGAAAATTGAAAACCTGGTAATTGCAGGAACGGTCTCAAGCATCTGCGTTGCTCATACGGCTGCTTCCGCAGGATTAAGATGGTACAATATTGTCGTACCTGCCGACTGCATTTCTGCCCTGACGGAATTTGATCAGGCTTTAACTTTAAGGCAAGTTTCCTGGCTTTATACGGGAAGTGTGGTCAAAAAGGGAGTAGATGTTAAGTTTGAATGAAATGGTATTAATTTCCAGTTACTTTTACTACGGATTGTATTATCCGTGAAGATCCGTGTAATCCGTTTCATCCGCGTTCTATTGTTTTAATTTCTTTGCCCTTATACATTCCCCAAGAATCAGGAAAATTATATTAACCTTCCTATTCTCCAAATCATAAAAAATCTCTGCGAATAACTTTATATTTGTATCTATTTTATTTGTTTTTGCATCTATATTAAAAAACTATTTTTAATATGAACATCAAAAAATGATGTTCCTACAAATTACTTAAATGGTGAAATATGAACAATCTATTAAAATTATCAGAATATGGACAAAGCTACTGGCTGGATAATCTTACCCGGCAGAAAATAACCGGAGGAGAATTGCGGAAAAGAGTAACCGAAGGATTAAGAGGAATTACTTCCAATCCTAGCACCTTCAGCAAAGCACTATCTGAAGGGAGTGACTATGATGAGCAGATCAGGCTGCTTGTTAACCAGGGAAGATCACTGCATAATATTTATGAGGAACTTAATGTTAAGGATTTGCAGGATGCATGCGACATCTTAAAGCCTGTATATGATGAAACCGGGGGTATCGACGGATTTGTAAGCCTGGAAGTTTCTCCTTATTTAGCGCATGATACAGAAGGAACAAAAAATGAGGCGCGCCGTCTATTTAAAGAAGTTAACCGGGTAAACTGCTATATAAAAATACCGGGCACGCCTGCAGGAGTTCCTGCAATCGAGGAAATACTTTATGAAGGAATAAACGTAAACATAACTCTTCTTTTCTCCATCCAAAGTTATGAAGCAGTTGCAGAAGCATTTATTAAAGCATTGGAAAGAAGGGGTGCCGAAGGTAAATCCGTTAACGATATAAAATCCGTTGCAAGCTTTTTCCTAAGCAGGATCGACGTGCTGGCAGATCAGCTTATCGGGCATAAAATAAATTCATCAGGTTCCCAAAATTCCGTAAGATCTGAGCTTCTTTTTGGCAAGACTGCGATAGCAAGCGCAAAGCTGGCTTATCAGAGTTACAAAAGAATATTCAGCGGGGAAAGATGGAAGAAATTAGCCGATAAAGGAGCTCATGTTCAGCGCCCTCTCTGGGCAAGCACCGGCACAAAAGATCCTCTTTACAATGAAACTTATTATGTAGATCCGCTGATTGGTAAAGATACTGTAAATACAATGCCTGAATCGACAATTGCAGCATTTGCAGCCAATGGAAAGCTTCGGGAAAATACAATTGAAGAAGATCTGGAAGAATCGAAAAAAGTATTTGGTGATCTTAAAACAATCGGGATTGATATTGATTTTATTACTGAGCAGCTATTACATGACGGAATTCAGAAATTCATTGAGCCATACGATAAGGCAATGACAATGCTTTCTGCTAAAAGAGCCGCCGTCCTTTCCATCCCTGAAACTGTTCAGACATTTTTTCCCGGCGTTTTAAAAAACTCTTTAATCGAAGCATTTAAATCCCTGAATAAAAAGCAGTACACCAGGAGATTATTCAACAAAGATCCCTATTTGTGGAAAGAAGATCCTGAAAATGTAAAAAGCATTAAAAACAGGCTGGGATGGCTTGATTCTATAGACCTTTTTTTGGGAAAGGTGAATGAGATAAAAAGCTTTGCGGAAGAAATTAAGAATGAAGGATTTAAGCATGCAGTGCTTCTCGGAATGGGCGGGAGCAGCCTTTGCCCGGAAGTTGCACAGAAAACATTCGGAACTGCCGACGGTTACCCGGAATTAATTGTTCTAGATAATACTAGTCCCGAAGCTGTAGCCGATGTTGATGCAAAAATTATTTTAAGCACTAGTTTGTTTATAGTACCGAGCAAATCAGGAACAACTACGGAAACATTAAGCTTCTATAAATATTTTTATGATAAAGTTAAACAGTCAGGTGCTGAAAATCCCGGGAAACATTTCATTGCCATTACAGACGAGGGAACTCCCCTTGAAGAAGAATCAAAAAATAAAAACTTCCGGCGTACTTTTATTAATCCCGCAGACATTGGAGGCAGGTATTCGGCACTTTCATATTTCGGTCTGGTGCCGATGGCTCTGATCGGAATAGATACAGGGAAACTTTTGGAATATGCGCATCAATTTCAATACAGCTGTGATCCGTTCATTCCTGCACAGGCAAATCCGGCTGTAAGTTTAGGAGCATTACTTGGAATTGCATATAGAGAAGGGAAGGATAAAGCAACATTTATTATTTCAGAATCTTTGTCGGCTTTCGGCGATTGGGTTGAACAGCTGATTGCAGAAAGCACCGGTAAAGAAGGTAAAGGATTAGTACCGGTTGTAGGAGAAGATACTGCAAAACCGGAATTCTATTTGAATGACCGTATCTTTATCTACCTGTACACAAAACCTGATGAAGATCCGATTCTTACCAAAAAAGTAAGCGCATTGGAGAATGCAGGTCATCCGGTTGTTAAAATCGAACTGCAGGAAAAAATTTCATTAGGTGCAGAATTTTTCCGCTGGGAAATAGCAACTGCAATTGCGGGTGCGGTAATCGGGGTTAATCCTTTTAATGAACCTAATGTTGCCGAGAGTAAAAAGAATACAAAAGATCTTTTAGGCGAATGGAAACAGAAAGGCTCTTTGGATTCCGGAAGTCCTAAAATTGAGATTGAGAAAATTAAAATATTTTTTGAGGATTCTCTTCCGCATGATGGAAAGCTCCCGGAAGAATTTCTGAATAATTTTTTGAATCTCGCCTCAGCCGGAACAAAAGAAAAATCAGCCCATCCCGGTTACGTTTCAATACTTGCATATTTCTTAAATACTCCTCAAAGATTAAAAATATTAAACTCAATCAGAAAAAAAATCCGCTCAAAATTGAGGACCGCAGCTACCCTGGGATTCGGCCCGAGATACCTTCACTCTACCGGCCAGCTTCACAAAGGAGGAGAAGATGACGGTATATTCATAATATTAACAGGCGATACAGCGGGAAGAATTTCGATTCCGGACGATGATTTTGATTTTAATACTCTTCAAACTGCCCAGGCGCTGGGTGATTACCGTTCATTAACAAATAAAAACCGGAAAGTTATTAGAATCCATCTGGGAAATAAAATTGATCAGAATCTGAAAAAAATTGAGAAGTTGATAGAAGGTTGAGATAGAAGATGAACAAAAAAAGTAAGAAGTATGCAGTAAGGAGTAAGAAAATTAAAATGTTTGATAGATAGTTATCAGTAATCAATTTGCAATATTAATTTTTTAATAATTCTGAGTTGAATATTTAGCTAAAGACCAGCTAATTGGAGAGATAAAATGGGCAATCAAAAAATAGCAGAAGAATCCAAAATTAAAAATGATTTAAAAATGGAATCTGATCCCTTTGAGGTTAAGCATAAAGGAATAGTAAAAGGAGAACCTCCTGCCCATTGTATAATTGTTATATTCGGTGCATCGGGAGACTTGACCCACCGCGAGCTGATCCCTTCCCTCTTCTCTCTTAACTGCCTGAATCTCCTTCCGGAAAATTATGCAATAATCGGCTTTGCAAGGAGAGACTACAGCGATGAAAGTTTCCGCAGTGAAATGAAAAATGCCACAAAGAAAAATATGGGATGCAAGGAGGACCATTGGAATAAATTTGCGGCTAATCTGCATTATGTAAGAGGAGACTTCAACGATCTTAAATCTCCCGGCTACAAAGATCTAAGTGAAAAAATATTGAAGCTGCAGGAGGAACTTAAAGTTGACGATAATGTATTATTTCACCTTGCTACTCCGCCTGAATCGTATGGATTTATAATTAAAGGCCTGAGCGAATCTTCGCTTGCAAAAGGTAAATCAGGCTGGAGAAGAATTATAATTGAAAAACCTTTCGGAAGTGATGAAAAATCCGCAAAAGATCTTGACCATGAAATTCATAAAGTATTTCAGGAGGAGCAGATATTCCGTGTTGATCATTTTTTAGGCAAGGAAACAGTGCAGAACATGCTCGTCTTCAGGTTTGCTAATCCGGGCTTTGAGCCGATCTGGAACAGAAACTATATAGACAATGTTCAGATAACTGTTGCCGAAGAGATCGGTATAGGAACCAGAGGAAATTTTTATGAGAAGACGGGAATTTTGCGCGACATGGTTCAGAATCATCTTCTTCAGCTTTTATGCATGACGGCTATTGAGCCGCCGGTTCATTTTAATGCAAACGCTTTAAGAATGGAAACCTGGCAGGTGCTTGAATCGATCTGTAAAATTAATATTGAAAAGGATACTGTTCTTGGCCAGTATGGAAAAGGAATAATAGACGGAAAAGAAGTCCCCGGCTACCGTGAAGAAAATAATGTTTCCAAGGAATCAACTACTCCGACTTTTGCAGCGTTAAAGCTCACTCTGGATAACTGGCGCTGGTCGGGTGTTCCTTTTTATCTCCGTACCGGGAAAAGATTGAAGAAAAAAATAACCGAAGTATCGATCAAGTTTAAACCTACTCCGCACTTAATGTTTCCGGTAGACGGACAGAAAAAGCTCAACCCGGGAAGCGTGGTTTTCCGGCTCCAGCCGAATGAAGGAATTATTTATACCTTTATTGCAAAACAGCCCGGGGCAGAATTAAAACTGCAGCCGGTAAATTTAAATTTCGAATATGCAAGCACATTCGGAATTGATGAACCCCCGAGCGCTTATCAATGGCTGCTCTTTGATGCAATGAAAGGAGATCAGACTCTTTTCCCAAAATCCGACTGGATCACAAAAGCATGGTCCATACTCGATCCTATTATAAAAAAATGGGAAGAAAAACCCTGGGCAAAACTCCCTAATTATGAAGCCGGATCATGGGGACCTGCGGAATCAGCCGAGTTGCTCCAGCGTAATAACACTGATTGGAACTTAGTTTAAACTTCCAATTGCATCTTAATTAAAATTTCTAATTTCAACTAAATTAAATATTAAGATGAACGATTTAAGCCGTTCTTTAGAACAATTCGATTCAATAATTATCGGAACCGGGCAATCAGGCAAACCTTTGGCATTATTCCTAGCAGGTGAAGGGAAAAAAGTTGCCGTAATTGAACGGGGCAATGTAGGCGGTTCATGCATAAACTATGGATGCACTCCTTCCAAAACCATGGCTGCAAGTGCAAAAGCGGCATACATGACAAAACGCTCAAAAGAATATGGAATTAATATCGGCAGTTTTAAGGTTGATTTAAAAAAAATAATCAAAAGAAAAAATGAAGTAGTAAAGGAATTCCGGGAAAGCGGCGAAAAGAGTCTGGCGAAAAATAAAAATGTAACATTCATAAGAGGTTCGGCAAGTTTTATAAATAGAAATACTGTAGCGGTAAATCAAACAGACGGGAAAAAGACTGAGCTTTCTTCAGAAATCATTTATATAAATACAGGCGGAAGGCCTAAAATTCCTTCAATTCCAGGTTTGGATAAAATAAACTATCTCGATTCAACTTCAATAATGGAATTGAAAGAACTTCCGGCACATCTTTTAATCTTGGGCGGCGGCTATATCGGGATGGAATTCGGACAAATGTTCAGGCGTTTCGGATCGAAAGTAACAATTGCTGAGCACGGAGATCAGCTGCTGAAGAGAGAGGATAAAGATACAGCTGATGAAATAAAAAAGATATTTGAGGAAGAGGGAATAAAAGTCCTGCTGAACAAAGAAGCAGTTAGGATTGAAAAAAAGCCGGAAGGAAAAATAAAAGTAAATTTTAAAGATGAAGGGAGCATTTCCGCAACTCACCTGCTTATTGCTGCCGGGCATACTCCGAATACGGAAGATCTTAATCTTCCGGCAGCGGGAATAGAAACAGACAGTTCCGGATACGTTAAGGTTGATGAATATCTCCGGACAAATGTAAAAGGGATATTTGCGCTGGGAGATGTTAAGGGGGGACCGGCATTCACTCATATTTCTTTCGATGATTTCAGAGTTATAAGGGATAATTTGAACACTCCGGGTTCGGCTTCAGCTGAAGGCAGATTTGTTCCATATGTTGTTTTTATCGATCCCCAGCTGGGAAGAATCGGATTAAATGAAAAAGAAGCAGGAAAACTTGGGAAAAAATTCTTAACTGCAAAAATGCCGATGAGCTACGTTGCGCGTGCTATCGAATCAAATGAAACTAAAGGATTAATGAAAATCATTATTGATCCGGAAACTGAAACAATTTTAGGCTGTTCTGTTTTAGGAATGGAAGGAGGAGAAATACTGGCAATGGTTCAGATTGCTATGATGGGAAATCTAAAGTATAAATCGTTGAAGGACGGCATATTTGTTCATCCCACTCTCGCCGAATCATTAAACAATGTTTTTAATAAAATTGAAGCTGCATAATCCTTTGAATGCTGTTGAATAATCGTGTTAAAAATTTTGATTTTACTCAAGACCTTTCAAGTTTCAATTTCTTAGCTTTACAAAAAATTAGAGGTGATGAAATGGCAAAATGTGAAGTATGCGGCAATGATTATGATAAATCGTTTGAAGTTGTAATAAACGGCAGCAGGCATACATTTGATAGTTTCGAATGCGCAATACATGCTGTTGCACCGGTCTGCGATCACTGCGGATGTAAAATTATGGGGCATGGTGTAGAAGCAGGCGGTTCAATTTTCTGCTGCGCAAGCTGTGCTGAAATGTCGGGTATTACTGAACTCAGAGACAGAGTATAACAATTTCTCAACAGCAGAATTAATTCATTAAAAAATTCCAGATCCAGGCATCAATATGAAACTTCAAGGTAAGAAAATAGCCATATTCCTGGAAAAAATGTATGAAGATCTTGAGTTTTGGTATCCTTATTTAAGGATGAAGGAAGAAGGCGCCGAAGTTGTAGTCATTGCACCCAAAGCAGATACTTACACCGGCAAACATGGTTTGCCTGCAGCCGCGGATCAGGCAATTATTGCGGTAAAAGATGATGAATTTCATGCATTGATAATTCCGGGCGGATATTCCCCCGATCATATGAGGAGAATTCCCGAAATGATCGAATTTGTGAAACGCATGAACAGCAGCGGGAAAACCATAGCAGCCATATGTCATGCCCCATGGATGCTTGCCTCTGCAGAAATTATTAAGGGTAAAAAAATAACAAGCTTTTTTTCTATTAAAGATGATTTGATACATGCCGGTGCTGAATGGATCGATCAGGAAGTTGTTTGCGACGGAAATTTAATTACTTCCAGAAATCCTAACGACCTGCCGGCTTTCTGCAAGGCAATAATTAAAGTTCTCCAAAGCTGATCCTAATCTTTAACAATAATTTAGGGAGGGATATAATGTTTAAACTATTTTTCATACCCGCTGTTCTTTTTTTTATTCTTGCCGGTTGTCAGCAGAAAAAAGAAGATATTGAGCAGAATCATGAGGGCATGAATATGGCAAGCACGGAAATTTCAGAAGCTAGTGCTGAACTTCAGCCGACTAAAGGAAATGATGTCCGTGGAAAAGTAGCTTTTATGAAAGAAGAAAACGGAATAAGGGTAACAGCAGATATTAAAGGACTAAAGCCCGGGAAACACGGATTTCATATTCATGAAGTGGGCGACTGCAGCGCACCCGACGGCAGTTCTGCCGGCGGGCATTTTAACCCAGCACATAAAAATCACGGAGCGCCGATGGATTCAGTCCGCCACGCGGGCGATCTTGGAAACCTGGAAGCTGACGCAGACGGCAAAGCTCATCTTGAATGGCTGGATACATTAATTACTCTGGAAGGAACAAATTCAATAATCGGCAGATCGGTAATTGTGCATGAAAAAGCCGATGATTTTAAAACCCAGCCTACCGGAAATGCTGGCGGACGTCTGGCGTGCGGAGTAATTGAAGAAAAAAAATAAATTACTGGGATAATTTGTTTTTAGTATTAAATAAAAGCTAAACTCTTATGAGCATATGATAAAATTTGTATATACTTAAGTTTATAAGCTTATGATAAAGTTTGTATACACCGAGGCTAATACCAACAATTATATCCATACAAATTATAGTCCGGAAATTAAGAGGGTAATTAAAGAGAGTATAAACAAACAGAGCTGCTAAAAGTGCAGCAAACATATACTTAAACCGTTTTGAAGAAATCAATGTATAGATGAACAGATATAGGATAAATGAGAAAAGAATTAGAATTATGTTAAAAAAGAAAACAATCCCCCATCCATACATTTCAATCTTCCTTGCTGCGTTGGACGACAAATAAAATCCTTGTGT
>CAYSGP010000571.1:0-3265 GCA_964430095.1 uncultured Ignavibacteriaceae bacterium | reverse complement strand
AAGTCCTGGTAGTTCCTGTAGTCTGCTGATTCCAGGTAACTCCTCCGTCGGTTGATTTAAAAACAAGCCCGGAATTTCCAGCAACCCAGCCGGTATCTTTATTTACAAAAAGAACATCTTCAAAAGAATTAAATGAATTTGTAGAATTGGGAATCCACGTAGAACCGCCGTCGGTAGTCTTATAAACATCAGATCCTGCCGGCGCCCACCCTGTCAAGGAATCTAAAAAGAAAAGCGCATCAAAAGCTATTATGATCCCGTTAACTTTATGAGTGATATTCCAATTATTTCCGGAATCTGTGCTTTTCATAAATGTCCCTGTTCCGCCTGCGGCGGTAATTGTATTTGCACTAAGCATTTTAACGTCCAGCAAAGAATTTCCCTGCGGAAGGGGATTCTGCCAGAACCAGCCGTTTTGTCCATATATAATGGCAACGGGAAATGACACTATAAAAACAAGAGTAAAAATATTTTTTACCACAGAAAGCCTCCTTATAATTATTAGGATAAAAAATGAATCTTTATTTCATCTATGATTGGAACAAGATTAACATTTAAAAACAATGCTTTAGATAAAACAAAAAAGGAATTTAGATGGGGCATATAAGAATAATGAAACAGAAATAAGTTAGAAATGCAGCAAATCACAAAATGAATTTTTCAGGGGATGATAATGGAATAAAAACTTATTTAATTCGGCATTATGAAAGTAAATAGATTATAATCTATCTTTTCAGTAATAATACTGTTAACAAATTTTTAATCTTTTCTAAAGGAAATAAAATGAATTATTATGAATCAAAAGACCTCGGCAGATTTACGGAAGTGGGAAAATTTAAACCCGAATTAATGCAGAAATTTTTCGATTACTATAATGAAGCAACCGGGACGGAAGGAGCATTAACGAAAAGAGAAAAAGCGTTAATCGCCCTGGCCGTTTCGCATTTTAAGCAGTGTCCATATTGTATTGATGCTTATACAACTGCTTCTCTTGAGAACGGAGCTAATCCGGATGAAATGACTGAAGCGGTTCATGTAGCTGCTGCAATGGCTGCAGGGATGAACCTAATTCACGGTGTCCAAATGCTCAATAATCTTGAAAAAAACGGTGCGTAAAAATTGGTTATGAATTCATGAATATAATTCAGGATTTATTATGAATGAATTTGATTTCAAAAAAGAGATTTTAAGCCGCTCACTGGATTTAAAACCGTTTACTATCGAAACGCTCCAGGTAAATGTTACTAAATTGTGCAACCAGGCTTGCCTTCACTGCCACGTTGACGCATCTCCTAAAAGAACCGAACAAATGAATAAAGAGACAATTGACAAGTGTCTTGAAATTCTATCAGCTCACACTGAAATAAAAAATCTCGATATCACCGGAGGCGCTCCCGAACTTAATCCTCACTTCGATTACATTGTAAAATCTGCAAAGGAAATCGGAAAACATATTATGGTAAGGCATAATTTTACAGTAACAATAGATGGGAACCCTCAAACCGGTGAATCAAAAAAATATCTGCCGGAATTCTTCACGGAAAATAAAGTGGAAGTAATTGCATCACTTCCTTATTACCAGGAATACTTTACAGATAAACAGAGAGGTAAGGGTGTATTTCAAAAGAGTATTGAATCGATGGGGATGCTGAATGAAAAAGGATATGGGGATGAATCGACAGAATTAAAATTAAACCTGGTTTATAACCCTGTAGGTGCTTTTCTTCCTGCACCGCAGCAATCACTTGAAAAAGATTTTAAGGAAAAACTTTGGCAAAATTATAAACTTAAATTTAATAATCTGTTTACGATAACAAATATGCCGATACACCGTTTTAAGGAGCAGCTGGAAAGACTCGGAACATATGAAGAATATATGACGAAACTTGTTAATGCGTTTAATCCATCGGCGGCAGAAGGTATTATGTGCAGATCGCTTTTAAGCGTGGGTTATGACGGAAAACTTTACGACTGCGATTTTAACCAAATGCTCGATATGCAGGTAATGAATCACGTCCCCATGACTATTTTCAATTTTAATTATAAAAATCTGGTAAAGCGAAATATTTTTTTCGATTCACATTGTTTTGGATGCACTGCCGGTTCCGGAAGCAGCTGCGGCGGAGCTACTGCTAAATAAAAAAGAACTCAAGAGAACAATTTCCATTTCGGATTTCGAATTTCGGAATTCGGATTAATGCCTGTGCATGGAAATCGGATTTCGGATAATTAAGATCATCGATTATTGATAACCGAATTCCGTGGTTTTTCAAAAACTCTATTTTATGATTCGTTCACTTCATTAAAATTAATTTTTTTGTCTCCGAATAATTTCCTGCTTTCATCTGATAAAAATAAACACCGCTGGATAATGGTAAATGGGAGATAGAAAATGGGAAATTGTATTCTCCTGGAGCCAGTGCTTTTTCAATAACTACTGCAACTTCTCTTCCTAATGCATCATATATTTTAAGGCTTACAAATTCGACATTCGCCCTGCCTGCCGGCCTGTCTGCCGACAAGGCAGGCAAGGCAGGAATCCGAAATCCGAAATTGGTTGTTGGATTAAAAGGATTGGGATAATTCTGTTCTAAAAAATATTGACTGGTACTAATAGGTTTGTCATTAAAATCTGCCGTAATCAATGAACCTTTTAACCAGAAATTGGAATCCCATGGATGCCGGCTCCAATCTCCCCATGCCTCTGCTTCTGTATAATTAGTAACCTCTTTGATATACATTTCACCATTAGGATACCCTGCATTTGCATCACAGCCTAAACTTGAATGGACCTGAATTGAATCGTAACCGCCTTCGAGATAAGCAGAGAAAATATATTCGCCGGATGTTAAAATATTATAGTTTATATTGGACCAGGTAATCCAGCCTCCGGTAAAAGTATCAGTGACGACATTGGAATAAGTTTGAAGAATTGTACCTGTTGAATCTCTAAAGTGAAGTTTCAAAATAACTTCATGTCCGCCGCCTGTCCCGTTTACCGAATCAAAAATGGAAGTGAAAAAGAAAGAGAAGGAGTCTATAGTAATTGGCTCCTCAATGAAGACGCTTTGAGCAATTGCAACATTTCTTTGATGTCCGGTCCGATCATCGCCTCCAAACCAGCCGCCGGCATTCAAGGAATCAAGTTTAATTTCATAATCCTGAGCAAATAGGACAGTGCTGAAGAGTAGCATAAAAACCAAATTAAAAACTATGAAAGGCATTTTATTCCTTTCTTTTCATCTCATCAGGATCATTTTCCTGG
>CAYSGP010000570.1:0-9906 GCA_964430095.1 uncultured Ignavibacteriaceae bacterium | reverse complement strand
CCTGTCACACAGATGAGAGCCCAGGAACCCGGCACCCCCGGTTACGACGGCAGTATGCTTATACAATTAAATTTTTCCTTTCAGCTTCAGTTTTAAAGTGGTTTGAATTCTCTTTTCTAACCAGATAAATCTTTCTGTCCTGAATAATGTAAATCAAAGACATAAAAAGAAAAAGAAAAATCCCCCCGGTTACAGAAGCGAAGATTACTCGCGCACCTGAAGCTTTCAGAGGCGGAATTGCTTCATCTAAGATTTCTACTGTAGGCAGATCTTTATTCTCCTGGATTTTTTCCTTATAATATTGCTGCTGCAGAAGGAGATAAACTTCATTCTGTATTTTTACTTCACGGAGCAATGAAGCTAATTCTCTTCCTAGTTCCGGGACTTCTTTAAAAGCCAAGAGGTAGTCTTGATTTCCCAGCTCCATTTTCTCATACTGATCTTTCAGCTCCTGCAGCTTTGACTTTAAAGAAAGCAGAGTCTGGTTATCTTCCCGTAAATTAGGCTGGAGGAAGCCAATCTCCACTTCCGTCTTCACAATTTCGGCTTTCAGTTTTGCCGCCGCATCGATGGCCGCGCTTACCTGCTCGGGCAGAGAGATAGTTTTATTTTTTTCCTGGAACTGCATTAATCCCAATTCCACCGAATCCAGGCGCAGCTTCGTTGTAACAAGCTGATCTTCAATATACTGCCTGGCTTTTTTAGCTCTTGAAGATAATTTTTCCCTGTTTATTATATCGAGAGCTTCCACATAAGAATTTGAAAGGTCTGCGGAAAATTTTTTTACCGAATCGATATTTTCAAAGATCATCGGGAAGATACTAGTCCTAACTTCAACATCAAGTTTAAGAATGCCTTCTTTCGTAATATCTATATTCAGATCTCCAGTCAATTTTTTCGCAGCTTCATATACATTGTCCGAATTATAATAATCAACAAGATTATGCTTTTTTACTACATGGAGTGCAGCAGAACGGCTTTTTAGTATTTCGGCGAAAAGCTGGGAGTTAGCATTCGTTGTACCGCCTGTAACCAGCGAAGAAAAATCCTGCCCGGATAGAAGAGCACCTAGTCCGATGGCCTGGTTATCTTTTTCCGGCGGCAGAAGGGATATCGGTGATTGGTAAGTAAGAGGATAAATAAAAAAGAGGATTAAAAATAAAAGCAAGGTTGCAATAACCGTTACCTTAATAATTTTACTTTTATTAAATAATACTGCATGAATAATATCGTTAAAGTTCATGGCTCACCTTGTTGCAATAATGACCGCTGCCGTCGCAGCAACCACTGCGGCTAACTGGCCTAAAACGGTAAGAATATCGGTAAACACCTCCCAAAATTTCGGTCCGGGAGTTTCTTCGGGAATCCATATAGTATCCCCTGGTTCCAGGGAACCCACTTCGTCTGCATAAACCCATTCTTTGGTTTTTGCTTTAATCACTCTTACTTCACTCTCGACGGCACGCCACCCAAATCCGCCGGCCAGCTGAATATAATCATCTACCGATAATCCTTCCTTATAGATTATATTTCCCGGATTTACTACCTGACCTAAAAGGATAATATAATTTTTTGCTTCAGGGACTGTAATTACATCCTCTCTTTTTAAAGTGACATCTTCCGAAATATTGCTGTTGACAAATAATTCATTGAAGTCTACGACGACTTTCCCGATATGCTGGCGCGACTTGGCTTTAAAATAATCATATTCATCCTCGGTCATATTTTCACGCGGAATAATTTTCAATCTTTCAAACTCTGGGTCTTCCCCCGATATTCCTTTGGAGCGCACCAATGAAGCTTCGGTAAGAGAAGCATTTTCCCTGAATCCTCCGGCCTCCTTAATTATTTGGCTCAGAGTTGTTTTATCTTCAACAATTTTATAATAGCCCGGATATTTTACATATCCTTCAATTTTCACCGATTTATCTATAAAATAATCAGGCAGCTCCCTAACCAGAACCAGATCGCCAAAATGCAGTTTTGCATGCCCTTGTTCTAACTGCCCGAGAGAATAGTACATACTTTTTTGATCTTTCCCGTTAGCTTCGAACCTGACTAACTCAATTGAATCCTGCTTTGCCCTTGCCAATATTCCCCCGGAAATTCTAATGAGATCAGATACCGATTCGCCATCCACAAATTCATAAGCACCGGGAAATTTAACCTGTCCGCTGATGGAAACAATTTTATCAACTTTATCAACAAGAACAATATTACCTTCTTTTAAAAGCGGATTTTGGGAGCGATCCCCAAAACGGAAAAATTTTATCAAATCAAATGAACCTTCTTTTCCGGATCTGTCTTTAATATTAATATTCCTGAAATTTGCAGTTTCGTTTAAACCTGAAGAAGCCGTTATAAGATCCAGCAGTCTTGAGTTCCCCGGCAAAGTAAAAGAAGAAGGCTTTTTAACATTGCCCACGAGAGAAACTCTTATATTCCTGAAACCGACAAGAGAAATAAAAACGCCGACATTCTTATAATATCTGTTTATGGTATTTCCAATTTTTTCCTTAGCCCCGGCAAATGTATTATCTTTTAAATCTACCGCTCCAACTTTAGGAATATACAGTATTCCTTCCTGGTTTACGGTAAGAGTAAATGAAATTTCTTCCACACCCGATATAGAAATAAAAATCTTATCGCCCGGACCTGTAATATACTCATGAGGATCGATGCTTCCTTCGGTGGCTGCTTCCTGGATTTCACCGAGACGGCTGTTCAGCAATAATGAATCGGAAAAATCGATGAATGATCTTTCCTTATAATCCGGAAATGTTTGACAGGATAAAACTCCGGAAAATAAGGAAGCAAAGAAAAGTATCAGCTTGATCTTCATTGCACTATTTCAAGGAAGTGATTGAAGATTTAAATATTTCATGAATAGATTTCCAGTAAATAAAAATCCGGGGGAAAGGGGCCATGTTTTTAGAATTACCAATTTTTTCCGATTCAAATTAAAATCTTTAAATGGCTTTATTTTTTTATTCCATTTGTAGGATGGGCGTAATAGTAGTAATACTTATAATAAGATCCGTAGTTCGATCTATAATTAAAATTATTAAGTACGGTTCCGATGAAGGAAGATGATCCGCTCTTAATTAATTCAACCGACTTCTCCATCAGCTGCGACTCAGTTGTATCGGCAGAAACTACAAGAATTGTAGCATCAGCCAGCCTGCATAAAATTTCCGAATCGGTTACGGCAATAATGGGTGCAGAGTCGAGCACAACCAGGTCAAAAGATTTTTTCATCTCCATCAGAAATTCCCTCATCTGACGGGATTCCAGCATTTCGGAAGGGTTGGGGGGAATTGTGCCTGCAGGAATAAAATAGAAATTATCAATGCCACCCTCATGAATAATATCATCGAATTTTGCCTGCTTGAAGAGATAATCGATAAGTCCGGGGATTCTTTCGGCATTAAATACATTGTGCAGCCTGGGCTTTCTTAAATCACAGTCTATAATCAGAGTCTTCCTGTTTGCCTGTGCAAAGCTGCCGGCCAGATTTACGGCAACCGTAGTTTTACCCTCCTGCTGCGCGGCGGAGGTAACCAGTATTGTTTTAATTGAATCGTTATCAATCCTGGAAAACTGCACTCTTGTTCTGAGCGCTTTAAATGCTTCGCTCGGAACCGAATCAGGTTTCCTGGCAACTATAAACTCAAAATCATTTTTACCATTTGTCTGAATCCCCTCAATATGCGGGATCCATGAGAGCACATTGATGTTCCTTTTTTCCAGATCCTCGGGGGACTTAATGGTAGTATCAAAATAATTTTTTATAAAAACATATCCGAAGGCAATGGCAGTGCCGATCACTAAACCGATTATTATTATTAAGAACCTGTTTGGTTTTGAAGGGAAGTCAGGCTTCCTGGCATTATCAATAACAAGCACATTACCCGGCTGGGATTGTTCATTAATTAATGCTTCCTGGTACTTTTCTTCAACAAGCGTATATAATTTTTCCAGAGCTTCTCTATTTCTTTGGTAGCCTGCCAGCTCTATGGAAGTTTTGGGAAGCTTATTAAATCTCTGTTCGTATTTATCAACTATCGTCTCAAGCTCTTTTAAAGAAATTGATAGAGACTGATTTTTTATTTCTTCCGTAATAATTTTTTGAGTAAGATCCTTTACTTCCTCCGGACTGCTCGCAAAAATACCGGCCCTAATGACATCGATCTGCTGCTCAAGCTTATCCTTTAAATCTTTAATTTTTCTATCGTAATCTTTTATTACCGGATCTATATTTACTCCCGGAGTTTTGCTGGACAGAGCCAAGTCTCTGTTTACTTCCAGCTTTGCCAGCTGTTCCTGAAGAGTTTTCAGATAGCTTTCGGATGAGACGCTTTTCAAATAATCAGCTAAACGGGGGTCCTGCAGCGAAAGCTCCTTCTTAAGCTGTTCAAGAACCTTATCGGAAGCCATTAAGTCAATTTGAATCCCGTTTTTCTGTGCTTCAAATTCAGAGAGCTGTTCAATTAATGATGTAGCCTGAGCATCGAGAGATACAATCCCGCCTTTTTCCTGGAATGATCTTAGGACTTCCTCTGCTTCCTTCAGCTGTATAAGTTTTTCATTTCTCTGATCATAAAGAAAGTTTTTCACAAAAGTCAGCTGGTTCCTGTTTATATCCAGATTTAAATTCATGTATTCGTTTGCATAGCAGTTGGCAATTAAAGCTGCTTCAAAAGGTGAAGGAGACTCTGCGGTTATTTCAATTATATCCAATCCGCGTTTTTGGTTTACTTCCGAATTGCTGATTAATAATGCGGCGAGCTCCGGAACAGGCAGAACATTAGACGGCGATTTTTTCTTTTGATCCAGGATCATGAAAAAATCTTTTTCTTTTTTTATTCTCTTTACGGAATCAATGAGAGCAGCTGCTACTCTTTCCCTGGTGTTGTAGCTTTTTATAATTTCAATTTCATTTGCAATAAACCTGTCGCTTCCATATTCATTAAAGCCCGGAATTAAAGGAGATTCAAGGATATTTCCCTGCGGCTTGGAAACTTTTAAGATTGTTTCGGCTCTATAAACATCCCTGGCATTTACCGCATAAAGAATGGCTACAATTAAGCTGGTTGCGATAATCAATACAACCGGAGTGAGGTTATAGCGGATTAAATTAATGTAATCTTTAAGAGATGAGGTTTCAAAATCTTTAGTATCAATGCTGTTGTTGTTATTTTCACTTTTCATGTCAGGGCCTTGTCACTCAACAATATTTAAAATAAGAATTCCTAACGATATTAGTACCGAAAAAAATGATAAGGTTATGGCGAACCAATCTTTAAAGTATAATCTTGGTTCACCGGGAACCACTAAAATATCCCCGGCAAATACTTTGGGAGATTTGCTCAATGATTTCACGTCTTCTTTCCAGAGCAGGTCCTCGTACGGCACAGGCAGTACTATCTGGGAAGAATCCGGAGTCATTCTCAAGATCTTGATTTTATCCAGGAATGAGGCATCGGTCGGACCTCCGGCTAATGAAAGAAGATCATTCACATTGCTGTACACGGGTATAATGTACCTCCCCGGATATGTTACAAAACCCCAGACGGATACTTTTATGTTTACTGCCGTCGGATCCGAATAATCATAGAAACCGCCTTGAGTCTGCCTGAACTCTCCTAAGCCGCTTCCAATCTGCATTTCATCTTGTGAGAAAGTCTGGGTGGAAATAAATAAAATTGAAGTAAAAATGAGTAAAGAGAGTTTCATCTACAATATGATTTTTTGTTCAACGAAATTACCAAATTATACAGTTACATCAAATACAATCTTATCGGGATGAACTCTTTAATGTTACTTTTCTTAAAGCAATTGAGCTTATCAAAAAACCAAGCAGAGGGCCTATTAATAAAAGAAGAAAAAAGTAAAGGGGCATGTTCACGGCAGTTATTCGGGAATAATTTATCAAAGGGGTATATTTAACAAGCAGCAGAATAAGAGATAAAGAAATAATTCCGGCGAAAAAACCGATCCACACCGCATTAAGAATTACAGGCATTTTTACGGCAGATAATTTAGCTCCGACCAGCTTCATCGTTTCCAGCTCTTCAGCTTTTATGCTGATCACCAGTCTGACCGTGCTGTATACAATATAAACCGCTATAAAAAATATTACTGCTGTACCGGCCAGAAGATATTTATTAAAATCATTTAAGAATGCAAGGAGCTTGTCAATAAAATCCGATTTATATTTAACTTCATCAACACCTTTAAGATCAGTAATTGAAGCAGCAATTTTTCTAATTGAATCCTTCTGAAAATAGGAATCTTTTAAAACCAAAGTAAAAGAAGCGGGAAGAGGATTATAATCAAGCATTTTCCTGAAATCTTCACCAGTCTCCCTGATAAAAATTTCGGCTGCTTTTTCTTTATCAATAAATTTAATCGAACCGGTATAATCTTTATTCTTCAGATTTTGTTCAAGAGAATCCAAATCTTTCCCGGATATATCATCCTTAAGAAAAACATTTAAATTAACATTTTTCTTCAGATCTTTTTGAAATTCATCTGCGATATAAAGAGAGAAGAAGGAAGCGGTTATCAATAAGACCGCAATTGTCATTGAAATAAGCGAGAGCAGGAAAGAAGATTTAGCTCTTTTTATTCCTTTAAAAGATTCCCGGATCCAGAACAAAATCATGATAACACTGGAAGGAAATTTTTTAAATAAAAATTACTGCGGGATAATACCAAATTAATAATTTGACTCATCCACCCACCTGGTTATCTGCCATTTGCCGGTCTGCATATCTTTCTTTAAAGACATATTCACATTTCCGTAAGCTTGATAAGGTAAATTTGAAGAATTAAAGTTGACCGTAAGATTAAATCCGCGGACAATATTTGCAGTAGCTGAATCAATCGTGGAAACAATGATATTATTCCATATCAGATCGAGACGCTGTGAACTTTGAAATAACCGGTAGGTTGTCCTCATTTCCGATTCTCTTTCCCATGAATCATCAAACCCCTGCTCATAATCATGGAATGTAAAAATAAATTCAGGCGATATAAGCTCTCCGTAGATAAGCGTATCCTTAAAAGTATATGCATACTGCATATTCTGGAATACTCCTTCGGGATCTTTTAGATCTGAAATAACAGATCCGTTTTCATCGCTCTCATCCAATGAAGGAGAGAACGGATTATCGCATCCGAAAAATAAAACCAGTGGGAGTATATATTTGGCTGCACCGGTAAACCCAACAGCTTTCAATGAAGCCTCCCCTTTAGTTCACTCCAGCTCGGCAAACTAGTGCTTTTTATATCCTGCCAATTATAAATATACCAGATAACCGATTGGCGGTCCTGGATCATCTTGAAGGATAAATCTCCCTGATATTCATCAGGCAAATTAGTATCGTCATTCGGGAGTGACAGAGTATAAGAAGCAGAATAGAAAATGCTGTCATTTCCCTGCGGAGTGAAGGAGATATTATATAAATCCAGAGTAATTAATTCTCCTTCTTTCAGCTTGGATTTGGCATTTTCAAAATATAAACGTTCATCATCCAGCTCCCAATCCTGAGCTAATTCCGGGAATTGAGATATTGCCCCGCTTGACGGAGAAAAAAAGAATTTTTTGCCGGTGAATGTTGTGTCGGAAAGACAGGCAATATAGTTTTCGGTATTTTTATCTTGAAAAGAAAACATTAAGTTTTTTATTAGAATATCTGCCGAAGTTGCAGGCTGGAACTTAGACCCTGATGTACCCGGTTTTTCAGCATCTCTGGAATCAAATAAATCGCACCGGAGAAAAAGAAGGGCAAAGGCAATAAAAAAAAATCTTTTCATAATTAAAAGATAGTATATGCGGAAGAGGTTTATAAGTCAAAATAAGGGAACATATTAGAACATATAAGACAAATTGTCAATCATTCATTTTTTATCAGAGCAACTTTTTGAGCTCAATCTATACTATGAGAAGACAGCTTTGCGTCTTATAAACTCACTTATTCCATCTCTAAGGACTACTGGATGAGTTCTCTTTCCTGCCAAATAGGCCTGATAAGCCAAGGCATGAATGTTTGTTTCGCATTTCATATTTCTATTCTTGAAATTACTGCTCTGCCGATAGTTGCTTCATCTGCAAATTCCAAATCACCTCCGACGGGTAATCCGCGTGCTATTCTTGAGACTTTTATTCCTAGAGGCTTAATTAATTTTGCGAGGTATAAAGATGTAGCTTCTCCTTCGGTATCGGGGTTCATTGCAAGGATTACTTAAGAAATCTCTTACGTTTCAAATCTTTTAATCAGCTCTTTTATTTTTAAGTGTTCGGGACTGATTCCTGTCAGCGGGGAAAGAACTCCCCCCAGTACATGATAAATACCATTGTATTCGTGTGATTTTTCAATTGCAATTACATCGCTTGCTTCTTCAACGACACAGATAAGAGCTTTGTCTCTTTTACCGCTCTTGCAGATTTCACATATTTCATCTTCAGAAATATTGAAGCATTTTTTGCAAAACTGCAGTTTTGATTTTAATTCCCTAACAGCTTTAATGAGGCTGTTTACAGTATCATCATTGCATTTAAGAAGATAAAGAGCAAGCCTCTGAGCGGTTTTTCTTCCGATGCTTGGAAGTTTACTGAGCTCTTCGATTGCTGCCTGCAAAGGTTCGGCTATCTGCAATTTCTATATTCCCGGAATGTTCAATCCTGGAGGAATCATTCCCCTTGTAACTTTGGCCATCTCTTCTTCAGCTTTTTTCGCGGCAGATTGGATTGCTTTATTTACAGCGGCAACTACCAGGTCTTCAAGAATATCTTTTTCATCTGATTTTATGACTTGCTGGTCAATTTCTATAGATATTATTTCTCTATGCCCGTTAGCCGTTGCTTTAATCATTCCTCCTCCTGCTTCTTCGGTAACGGTTAAATTTCCAAGTTCTTCCTGTACTTTCTGCATTTCTGACTGAATTTTCTGCAATTGTTTCAGCATACCCTGCATTCCGCCCTTCATCAACCTCCTCCAGTCTTTAAATTTTTATCCAAATTGTTTTAATTATTGTGCAAATATAATATATTGGATTGACATTATACACTTAACTTTTATAATTTCTAAAGCATAAAAAAATATTTAAACTATTGTGGAATTAGAATTTAACAATAACCGCACCTTGTATGAGGAACTTTCCCGTAAAGATCTTCCTGTCGATCAGCTGGATTATACAATTGTCGAATATTCCGGAAATTTCGAGGAGAACGGAAAGAAGAAGCCTAAGAACAAAGTAATGGGAGAAAAATTCGCCCAGATAAATTCTTTCTTTTTCGATTATCTCAGAGAATATCATATTCCATCCGCATTCATTAAAATTTCAAATAATTCAAAGCTGAAATTCTTCAAGCATGAACGTCTTCCTTTTTCAGTAAAAATTTTAAATATAATCGACAAAAGAACTGCTAAAATTTTTACCAGGAAAGAGTGTGAATCGCTTCAAATGCCTCTTCTGCAGTATCATTACTGCGGCGGAAAAGATAATATTATAACTGAAAGTCATTTATTATCTTTTAACATCTGTACAAATGAAGACCTGAAAATTATTTCCAGAATTTGTTCTAAAGTTAATGCAGTTCTTAAATCATTTTTTGAAAGAAGAAATGCGATTCTAGCTGAAGTTGACTGCTATTTCGGCAAGAATGACGGGAAAATTTATCTTGTAGACGATTTCACTCCAAAAAGTATAAAAATACTCCCCGCGGATAAAGAATCCGCATGGGTTAATCCGTATAAACTTGATACTCCTAATGCAATTAAGAAATACGTTGCACAAATTCATAATATGCTAAGCACATAGGATGTTTACAAAATACGGGTACACGACTCTCGGAATCATCTGTATAATTGCATTCATCATCATCGGCGGAAGTTTATT
>CAYSGP010000569.1:0-2896 GCA_964430095.1 uncultured Ignavibacteriaceae bacterium | reverse complement strand
CCTGCGAGCATCCAGCGTATGTATTGAATACACACCGGTCACAACAGGTGCGATCACAGGAACGGTTTACCTTGATGCTAATGGTGACGATCAATACAACGCGGGGTCTTTAGGCTCTCTAAGAACTGACTTGCTGGCACTGTACGATTTCCAAACTGGCAGCGGCGCGACGGTAACGGATGTATCCGGCGTGGGTATAATAAACTCATGCTCTGATTCACCGAATGGAAGGTTGTTATTAAAATTAGATAAAGCATGAAAAGATTCATCATTGCAGCTGAACTCATTAGCGGTTCGGATTATAGCATCAAGAAAATTTCCTTGGGCAGACATAGGAAGAAAGATGGGTTCTAAATTAATTTCTCTTCCTGAATTTATATCTGTAAATACAGGGTTCAGGAAATACGCTGCAGAAGGAAGATGAAAATCAATAAGACCTTCATAAAAAATCTCTTTGCTGTTTGCCTGATCAAAGTCCTTAGCAGTAAGACTTTTTTCGCTGATCTGTCTGGCTACAAATTTTTTGACGGAATCGGTAACTTCAACAAGTATCCTGAAATTTGCACTATAGCTGTTTCCTTTTTTTTCAAAAACAAGATTGGAAAACGGTATCCTGTATGAATAATATACTGTATTCCCGGAATCACTTGGGATGGTATGAACTTCAGAAAAAAGAATTACGAAAGGTTTTTGAGCTTGTGCCGACCCGGAAGCTAAAAATATAAGAACCCAGGCTGTCCATGTAATAATGAGCTGAAATTTTAACACTGGATGATATTCATTTATTTTAAACTACACATTAAACAATTATAAAGGATGTGTGTTCCCACTAGAAGTCTTCACAATCAGTTATTCATGTTGTTAAGAAAATCCTTGTTGGTTTTGGTCCCCCTCATCTTATCGAGCAGGAACTCCATTGCTTCAACCGGTGTAAATTCACTCAATATTTTTCTTAAAATCCATACCTTTGCCAGCTCATCTTCTTTCATTAAAAGCTCTTCCCTTCTTGTGCCGGATTTATTTACATCTATTGCGGGAAAGATTCTCCTGTCGCTTAGATCTCTGTTCAGAACTAGTTCCATATTGCCTGTTCCTTTGAACTCTTCAAAAATTACATCATCCATACGGCTGCCTGTATCAATTAATGCTGTTGCAATAATCGTCAAGCTTCCGCCGTCTTCGGTATTCCGCGCCGCGCCGAAAAATCTTTTAGGTTTATGCAGTGCATTCGAATCAACGCCTCCTGAAAGAATTCTTCCGCTGTGAGGAACTACGATATTATGAGCTCTTGCAAGTCTTGTTATGCTGTCCAGCAGAATAACTACATCAACCTTAGCTTCAACAAGCCGTTTTGCTTTTTCAATCACCATATCGGCTACCTGGACATGTCTCTCGGCAGGTTCATCAAAAGTAGAGCTGATTACTTCCGCCTTTACCGAGCGTTCCATGTCCGTTACTTCTTCGGGACGTTCATCAATCAGAAGGATTATAAGCTTAACTTCGGGAAGGTTTCTTGTGATTGAGTTTGCAATTTTTTGAAGCAGAATAGTCTTGCCGCTTTTAGGAGGCGAAACAATTAAACCTCTCTGTCCTTTTCCTATGGGCGAAAGAAGATCCATTATCCTCATCGAGTATTCTCCCGGTGCAGATTCCAGGTTCATTCTTTTGGTGGGATAGACCGGTGTCAAGTTGTCAAAAAGTGTCCGTTCCCGAATTGCCTCAGGATCCTGGTTATTAACGGCTTCTACTCTCAGCAATGCAAAAAACCGTTCACCTTCTTTAGGAGGTCTTACCTGCCCGCTGACATAATCTCCGGTTCTCAAATTGAATTTTTTTATTTGAGAAGGTGAAACGTAAATATCGTCGGGAGAAGGAAGATAGTTATAATCCGACGATCTTAGAAAACCGTAGCCGTCCGGTAAGACTTCAAGGACTCCTTTGGAGAAGGTGAGCCCGTCCTTGGCGGTCTGCGACTCCAGAATTTTATAAATGAGCTCCTGTTTTCTGAGATCACTATAGCCGGAAATATTAAGATCTTTGGCTATTTGGTTCAACTCAACGATTTTTTTGGATTTGAGTTCGGAAATGTCCATTGGCATATTTTAAACCCTAACTGATTTAATTGATTTGATAAATGTGATTAAAAAAAATTACCAAGGTAAAACCGGAAATGCTTATGAGGTATCTCTTAATTAATTTAATTGTTGAAAGGAACACGAGGTTTAGGCTAAACATAGTGCATATTAAAAAGAATGTCAAGCAAATTTATTCTTCATAATTGATGATTTGATCATGCCCAATAAATACATGCTTCCTAACACAACCAGACAGTTATCCCGGTTTCCTTGTTCAAATTCATTAATAAATTGCATTGGATTTTTTTCCGGAATGACGGTTAGATTTATTTCACCGGAAATTGCCTGAAGCTCTTCTATCGGGCTTGCTCTTTCAAAATTAATTGATGTTACATGAATTTCATCGAAAAAGTTCCTTAGCAGCAGAAGCATTTCCTTAATTGCTTTATCCTTCATAGCCCCGAATAACAGTACTCTTTTCCCGTATTTATCTTTTCCCTTTCTAAATTCCGATAAAAAATGTTCAACACTTTCCGGATTATGGGCAGAATCAAAAATTATATCCGGATCGGAGTTATAAAACTCATATCTTCCCTGCAATCCGGTATTCGTCACAACATTTTTTATTCCGTGGCTGATGCTGCCCAAGCTATCTTTGTCTAAAGTCTTAGATACTGTCATTGCAGCCAGCGCTGCATTATATTTTTGGTAGTCACCTTTTAATGGCATTGTCCAGTCATCCGCTTCCATTTCTTCGGTATACAGCTCAAGCATATTCCCATTTTCGATAATAGAATCCTGTATCGGAAATAATTCACATC
>CAYSGP010000568.1:0-3953 GCA_964430095.1 uncultured Ignavibacteriaceae bacterium | reverse complement strand
TCTTAATAACATTACAGACTCTGCTGCAGATGAAGATTTAAAATCCGGGATTAGAAAAATAGCTGAAACATTTATCAAGATCGGTTCATCCGCTGATAAAATAGATTCGTTGTTATTTGAATCAGCATATCTGCTTCATTGTCAAAAATGCGACCTCTTCATTAGCAATACTGCGGACAACGAATTAATTAGATGGATGCCGCTCAGCAATCACGGTGTGAAATTTAAGATTGGACTTGCGATAACCGGTCTTGCCGCTGAAAGAAGGGAAATATTATTTTCCAATAATATAAAATGTGATCCCAGATTTATTCCGGAATATGAAGGAATAGAAGGAACGGAAATTAATTCTTTGCTGTGCTTCCCTCTTTTCAACAGTGAAAATAATCTTTTAGCTGTCCTACGGTTCGCCAATAAACTCGACGGTGTGTTTAGCATAAAGGATCAGAAGTTTCTGAACCTTTTTTCACCTTTCTTTTCTTCAGTTATCGAAAGTAAATTAACTGGGAGTGAAGAAAAGGAAAATAAATCTTCTGCTTTAAGTAAAATTGTTTCAGAGATAAAGTATGATTTAAGAGAAAATTTTCATGCAATAAAAACCTGCAGCAGCATGCTGTATAAAATGGACTTGGGAAACGGCGTGAATAGGATTTTAGAAAATAAGCATGCACAGGCAGATTGCGCGGAAGAGTATCTTTTATCTCTTGCCGAATTCGTTCGGGGAAATTTTACTTCGAAGCCGGTGAATGAAGATATCAACAGGATCCTGGATTATTCTTTAAAGACGCTGCCGGAATTTGCAGAATCAAAAAATGTAAAGCTGCTTAAAAAATTTAATGCTGGAGGATTCGTTTTTGCAGATAAAAAGAAATTCCGCCAGGCGTGTTTCCATATAATTAAGAATTTCTGCAGGGCTATGCCGGCAGGCGGAAAGATCTATATAAAAACTGAAAACCTTGAGGAGATGATTAAAGTGGAATTCAGAGATTCACAGACCGTTATTCAGCAGGCCGGTGATCAAAATATTTTTGATTCTATTGTTGCCTCCGGGAATAATGGTAAGGGGATAGAACTTTCAATTCCTGAATGTATTATAAAGAGTTTCGGCGGATCTTTTAAAATAAATAATTTAGGCCAAGGAGTTTCGGTAACTATATCTCTCCCTGTTAATGAAAAATTAACCGGTTCAATCCGGCAGCCAAAATAAAAAATGTATGCCTTCCAGACTTATTGTAATTCTTGGTCCGACAGCCACAGGTAAAACCAAATTATCCGCCCGTTTAGCCTGCGAATTTAACGGTGAAATAATTTCGGCGGATTCACGACAGGTTTACAGGGGAATGGATATCGGCACGGGGAAAGATTTAAATGATTTTTTTGTTGAGGGGAAAAAAATTAAATATCATTTGATCGATATTATTGAGCCATCCGAAGAATTCAATCTGTATTTGTTTATTAAATACTTTAATCATTCATTTAACGAAATTATAAAAAAAGAAAAAATTCCTTTTCTTGTCGGAGGGACTGGATTATACATCAGCTCCGTTCTGCAGCAGTATAACCTAAAGCAAGCAGATTTCTCTTCATTAAAACAGAAAGAGCTTCAACAGCTTTCTATTGATAAGCTGAGGGAGATTCTTCTGAACTTGAAAAGAAAAATACACAATACAACGGATCTTCTTGATAAAGACAGAATCATTAAAGCAATTTTAATTGAGATCTCCCAATACGATACTCTCTCTGTTCCAAAAGAAATATCTTCGCTTGTAATCGGAATTAATTTAGCCAGGGAAGATGTTAAAAAAAATATAACGGCAAGATTGAAAAAAAGGCTGGATGAAGGGATGATTGAGGAAGTTAAATCATTGCTTTCTAAGGGAATTCCTTTAAAGAAGCTTTACAGCTTCGGACTGGAATACAAGATGGCTGCGATGCACCTAAATAATGAATTAAGCTATGACGATATGTTTAGCAAACTGAACAGCGATATTCATAAATTTGCCAAAAGGCAGATGACATGGTTCAGGAAGATGCAGAGGGAAGGAGTAAAAATCAATTGGATTGACGGACCTGATTTTCCTGCTGCACAAAAATTGATTGAAAATTATTTAGATAAATCATGAATGAAAATTTTCCGAGTCCTGTTAGAAAATATTTGGAAAAATATTCCTACCGCCGCTGGATTCTTGAAGCGGACAAAAAAGATAAAATCAGGGCTGCTGTAATTATTCCTGCAATTAAAGAATATGAAAATTTAAAAAGGCTGCTCCATTCACTTTCCGAAAATGATTCCGCTTGCCTCGAACACTCGCTGATATTATTTGTAATAAATAATTTTGTCTCTTCGGAAGCCGCCGTAAAAGAAGAAAACATTAAGACTATGAATTATATTCGGCCGATGATAATGAACAATAAGTTGAATATCGGATTGATTGATGCATCTTCTGCCGGAATGGAGATGCCTGAAAAAGTAGGAGGGGTCGGATTTGCCAGAAAGATCGGAATGGACCTGGCGCTTACAGAATTTGATTATTCCGACGAAAGAAATAAATTTTTAGTAAGCCTTGATGCAGACTGTACCGTTGAAAAGAATTATCTTTCGGAACTATTTAAATACTTTAACGGCAGCAATTCCGGTGCAGCCGTTCTGAAATACCGTCATGATCTTTCAGGCAGCAGCGAGCAAACGGCGGCAATTATTTGCTATGAAATTTTTTTGAGATACTATGTTTTAGGTTTAAGATACTCCGGCTCCCCATATTCTTTTCATACTATCGGCTCTGCATTCGCATGCAACTACGGAACTTATATTAAATCAGAGGGAATGAATAAAAAAAAGGCTGCTGAAGATTTTTACTTTCTCCAGAAGACAGCAAAAAATACCGTGATCGGCAGAATAAATTCCACTACGGTCTTCCCGGCCTCAAGAGTTTCATGGCGTGTTCCTTTCGGTACGGGCGCGAAGGTATCTCACTTTAAATCTGCTGAAGAAAGTTATCTTATTTACAATCCTGCTGTTTTCAGCATTTTAAAAGAATGGCTTTCGTTTTTCAACAGCAGTGAAATATTGGATGCCGAACATTATCTTAGATCCGCAGAAAATATTAGTCGCGGTTTATTTGATTTTCTTATACAGCAGAATTTTAAAAAAGATTTTGAAAGTATTTTAAGTAATTCTAAAACTGTAACACAGCTTACTAGACAAAAGTTCAGGTGGTTTGACGGATTCAGGACATTGAGGCTGATCCATTATTTAAGGGACAATGAATATCCGATGATCAATATGTTTAATGCGCTGGATACTTTTCTTGAATGGATTAACTTTAAAGATAAACCGCCTTATCCAAAGCAGATTATTCCTCCACTTGATATTCAAAAAGAATATCTGGAGATTTTGAGATATTTAGACGAGAATTAAATTAATTATGATTGTAAAAACTTCGAAGGACGAGATTCAAAACTACCTTATTGATGCATCGAACTACTCCGGTTTCTGCGATGCTGTTTATATTCCTGAAAATAAAAATGAAACAGCTGAAATTCTTAAGGATCATAACCGGAGGAAAATTCCGGTAACTGTTTCGGGTAATGGAACCGGCCTTACAGGCGCTCGGGTTCCCGAGGGCGGTATAGTATTATCTACCGAAAAGCTGAATAAAATTTTAGAGATAAATACACTCGATAGATTTGCAGCGGTTGAAGCAGGAGTGCTTCTTTCCGACTTTCAGAATGCAGTTAATGTCAAAGGTCTTCTGTATCCGCCTGATCCTACCGAAAGAAACTGCTTCATAGGGGGAACTGCTGCTACAAATGCATCCGGTGAAAAGACATTTAAATATGGACCGACCCGTGATTACATAATGGAGCTTGAAATAATCCTTGCAAACGGCCATTCATTAAGGCTTGAAAGGGGAAAACAGAAAGCTGATGGTTTCAATCTCAATCTGAAAACT
>CAYSGP010000567.1:0-3447 GCA_964430095.1 uncultured Ignavibacteriaceae bacterium | reverse complement strand
AATAATGAAAATAATACGTTTGTCAGCAATAAAACCTAAACAACTTAAAAAACGTAATAAAAATAAATAAATGGAGGTTTTATGGTAATCAGGTACTTACTTGCTTTTTTGCTCACCTTTATTCTGATCTTTCCAGCGAATCCACAGGAAGTTAAAAAAACAGGCGGCTTTGCCAGGATACTTGGAATGGGAAATAATCCTTACATAATCGATCCCTTTTTTATGACTGTTAATCCTGCATGGGGTGCCTACTATGATGATTTTCTGTTTGGCGATTTAGGCAGTGGAGCTGGTCCGGCAGATTTTGGACCAGGCGGGACAGGCCAATTTATTGCTGCTAACTTCAGTCTGGGCAGTAATTTTACACTCGGGGCTTTTCTAACAAGAAATGACTTCAGTGCTTTTTCTATTGCAGCGATGGATCCTTTGATACAGGTTCCGGGTGCTAATCTTAGTGTAGTTAGCAGGTTAAACGGACTTGGAAATGCTTTGAATGCTGTTCCGTTGAATAATAATGTTGAATTATTCAGTACATTACAAATGGGCAGAATGGCACTGGGATTGGGTGTTGCATATGCGTCTACAACTACAGAGCAAAATGCTGCCGGAACACAAGCGCAAGGCGGAGGAACCCAGGAAGCTTCGGCAAGCCAGATAGGATTTAACGGCGGTATACTTATTAATTTTTCTAATAGTCTTAGGCTCGATGCAGGTGTTTCTTTGATAATGCCAAGTGCTACTTTCACACCTGTGGACGGACCTGAATCAAGCGTAAGTGAAACAATTCTTTTAATAAATGCAAGATTATTCTCTAAATTCTCTTCAAAAGTAACATTAGTTCCGACATTTTCGTTTATTACCGGATCCGGAACTCAGGATGAAGGATTTGTTGTGGGAGATTCAACTCAATCAACGGATCTTCCTTCAGTAACAGCATTTAATGTAGGTTTGGGTATTAACTATAATGTTGGAGATTTCCTGCTGGCGGGTGGTTTATCGCATGCTGATGCCAGCTTAACGAATCCGTCTTCTCCAGGAGTTCCCGAATTGAGCAATTCGTTTTTTGTATTTCCTATTTGGAATCTCGGACTTGAGTGGAACATGATCGACTGGTTTGTTGCACGCCTCGGATATATTGCCACAACCATTAAGCAGACAAGCGAATCACCTGCTGCTCAAACACCTGCTACCGGAGATGTAAATGAATTTATTCAGACTTTATTTGCCGGCCCGAATGGTGCAACCGTGGGTGTAGGATTCAGATTAGGAGATTTCTCATTAGATGCTACGGTTAACGAAGGAGTATTAAGACAAGGTTTGAACAATATAGGCGGAGGCGGTCCTACATTTGCTTATTTATCAGTCAGTTATGCACTGCCGTAAGTTTATTGAACTTTAAAATAAAAAGGTATCCTGGATTAAGGATACCTTTTTTTATTTTAAATACTTCAAATGATGGAATTTACTCGATAGCAGCCAAATATTTATCTGCTTCCCTGTGTGCAGGTGAAGTTGTAAATTCCTTTTTAATATTCGTAAGAAGTTCTTTTGCTTCAGATTTATCTCCGGCATTAATATAATTGATAGCCGCACTAAGCATGTATTCCGGATTTAAAATATTTTGTTCAGAAACTTTTGATGCGTCCTTATAAAGTCCTGCAGCTTTTTTATAATCTTTTTTTACTGCATAATATGAAGCTTCTCCGGCAAGAGAGGTTGCTTTAAATAACTCATTACTGCCGCTGTAGTCTTCATAATACTTCAAAGCATCATCTAATTTTCCAAGCATGCTGTAAGAATTAGCCAGGTATATTTTTGCTGTTTCTCCGTTTTCGCTGCTTCCATACTCTTCAACTATTTTTTTCAAACCAATATAAACACCCTGTCTTCCTTCAATTGCTTCGAGATAAGATCCGTTATCATATGCAGGCAATACTCTTGATAAGGCTAAGGCTGCATCCTCATTATCAGCATTTTTCTGCTGTAAGTAAACATATACCAGTCCAACTACGGCTGCAAACACAAGAACATATATTAAAATTCTTTTTTTGTTTTCTTCAAAATAACCATAGGCTTTGTAATAAGTCGAAACAAGCTTGTCTTCTTTTATTTCGCGTCTAGATAATTTTTTCTTTTTTGTTAACATTTATAATCCTTTATTGAATAATACTATTTCAAACAATAAATTTAACAATGTTAAATATTAAATGCCAAAGTAATCACATCATTGAATCAATTTTTATTTTTTTCAGCCTTTATAAATAGAGTTAAAAAAATATTTTTAAAAAAGATAGTAACTTTATTTAAAATTACTTAAGTTAATTTCAGATTATTTCAATTCCCCTTCTTTCATTTCTTATAAAATTTGGTAAACAATTCTTAGTTCTGTTAAATCTTTTTTTAGTTCATTGAAAGGTTTTAACATATGGATGTCATCGAAAAAATAAAGAATTTTGAAGAAATTGTTAAGGAAAATTATCTTTACCTGGCAGCAACATTCCGTGTGCTGGAAAAAAATGGAATCCTGGATGATGCTCAAATCCGGAAGGAACTAGAAAATTTAAGGAGAAAAGTAAATAATTTAACTTCAAAGGTAAAAAAATGAATCTTATGAAGTTATTCTTAATTTATTTTTGTAGAAAATATCCTGCCTGTTTTAGCTGATCATTTTTCAATAAAACAGAAAATGGTTACATCATGAATAACAAGCCGCTCGATTTTGTTTATTCCGATGAAAGCGAACCCCACAGAAGAAGAACTAAAGAAATTCTTCTTAAGCACCCCGAAGTGAGATCGCTAATCGGAAGAAATTCCCGAAGTTTCCTGGTTATAGTGGTTGTTAGTGCTGTCCAGTTCTCAATCGCATTTCTGATCTCCGATGCACACTGGTGGATAGCTCTGACAGCAGCTTATTTAATCGGTGCATTTGGGAATCATTCAATGTATGTTATGATACATGAAGCAACCCACAATCTGATTTTCAAAAACCGTACTGCTAATTTCTGGTGCGGAATAGCTGCCGATCTGATAAATGTTGCCCCGGGTGCAATCTCATTCAGGACCTACCACTTAAAGCATCATTCATTTCAGGGTGTTTATGATCTTGATGCTGATCTTCCAAGCAGGTGGGAGGCAAAATTAATCGGGAATAGTGCAATCGGAAAAGCTCTATGGCTTCTATTTTTCCCGGTATTTCAGGCTTTCAGGCCAATAAGGCTGAAGGAAATTAAATTCGCTAGCAAATGGACATTCATAAACTGGTTTTTTGTTTTTCTTGCGGACGCATTGGTTATAATTTTCCTGGGATGGACTTCCTTTCTTTACCTCGTATTTTCATTTTTCTTCTCAATCGGCCTTCATCCGTTAGGAGCAAGGTGGATTCAGGAACATTATCTATCCAATCCTCCTCAAGAAACTCACAGCTATTACGGCAAATTAAATATTCCT
>CAYSGP010000566.1:0-13063 GCA_964430095.1 uncultured Ignavibacteriaceae bacterium | reverse complement strand
TGTAAATAACAGCGGGTATTACCTTGATCCTGATATAAAAATAGATGATACCACTTTGAGCATCTCCGTAGGCCGTGATGGTACAATTGAAGCTCATGAAACTAATGGGAATAGTTCCGTACTGGGAAATATAGAACTGGTAAAATTTATTAATCCCGGGGGATTAAAAGCAATAGGAGATAACCTGTATGTAGAAACCCAGGCTTCAGGTGCTCCTCTTATGGGCTTACCGGGAAGCGACGGCTTCGGTGAGGTATTGCAGGGGTTCCTTGAATCTTCAAATGTCGATATCGTTGAAGAGATGATCTCCATGATCTCCGCTCAAAGAGCTTATGAAATAAATTCCAAGACTGTAAAAACAGTCGAAGAGATGATGACGATGGCTAATAACCTGAAAAGAGGATGACAATCAATGTTTACCTGGATTTTTTCATCCCTGTTTTTATTGTTTCTTAATTCCCCGGAAACTGATTTCAAACACCAGCTGGAGAATTATCTTCATAAAAACCTATCATTTTATGAAGGATTTGAATACGAAATAATTTCAAGGCAATGGGATAAAAAAAACAGCAGATCAGAAATTATTGAAGACATTCCTTTGTTAATAAAAGGTGATCTCGCCTATATCCAGGTTAAATTAACGCAAAATGGTCAGGAATTGAGGACGGTTTTTAATTTACGGTTAAAGCTTTATAAAACATTGTTAATTTCTGCCAGAGAATTAAAAAAAGGGGAACCGCTTTCAATTAACGATTTCCGTTCGGCTAAAATAGATGTTGCACATCTAAAAGGAACTCCCTTCAATTTAGCAGATAAATTAAATGAATATGAAGCGAAAATTAATATCAACCAGGGTACGGTGCTTGTAAAAGAAATTATTGAGAAATCACCGATAATTCAGCCGGGCTATAAACTTCAGGCAGTAATTGAAAGAGGAAACGTTTTGGTTTCAACTGAGGCAATCAGCAAACAGGAGGGTGCAAAGGGAGATATTATTAAGATCGAAATCCCGCTGAAGGGCTGCAGGAAAATTTTTAAAGCAAAAATAGAAGATATAAATAAAGTAACAATTGTTGAGTAGTCAAATGCACACGAAATTTTATCATTTAAGCCGGAGGCTTCTCTGCAAGAAGCACTTAGCTGCATCTCTTCGGAGAACTCCCGTTAGCCTCTGGCTTAGTATTTTAGCCCTGATCATTCCGTTAAATGCTCAGGATATGAGAGAAAATTCTTTTAAATCACTTTTTGCGGATCAAAAGGCAAATAAAATCGGAGATGCAATAACAATTATTGTGGTTGAATCTTCCCAGGCTTCAAACAATGCAGAAAAATCTGCTGGAAGAAAAAGCGATCTCGGACTTAATCTGAGCGGCGACGTCGGCAAAGAACCGATACCCAATGTGGATGTTAGTTTAGGTACAAAAAATGATTTTGAGGGTTCAGGCTCAACCAGGACCAGCGGAATGGTAAGGACAAAAATCAGTGCTACCATAGACTCAGTTCTCAGCAACGGTAATCTGCTTGTGAGCGGAAACCGTAAAATTACAATCAACGGCGAAGATCAGATCGTTTCTATAAAAGGAATTGTCAGGACTTCCGATATAATGGCAGACAACTCTGTTCTTTCATACAACCTTTCTGATGCAGAAATAATTTTTGAAGGAACGGGCCTTATTCGTGATGCCCAGCAGCCGGGCTGGCTGACAAAATTTTTTCACTGGATATTTTAGGTGTTTCCATGAAGAAAAATAGCTTTTATCTAATCATTTTGATTTTACTCTCCCCTTCCCTTATTGCTCAAAGAATTAAAGATATTGCATATTTAACGGGAGATAAATCCGAACAGATTATCGGCTACGGGCTCGTTGTCGGACTTGCGGGAACAGGAGACACCCATCGATCCTCCTTCACCATTCAATCAATTACAAGCATGCTGAAAAGATTCGGAATTACGGTTCCGCAGGAAGATCTTAAGACTAAGAATGTTGCCGCGGTAATGGTGACAGCCTCAATTGATTCTTATTTAAAGCCGGGGGCAAAGTTCGATGTGAATGTGGCTTCCATGGGAGACGGCACAAGTCTTTTAGGAGGAACTTTATTGATGACCCCCCTTTCAGGAATCAATGGGATAGTTTATGCGCTTGCACAAGGTCCCATTTCTGTCGGCGGGTTTGATATAAATACTCCGTCAGGCAGCAGGGTTGCAAAGAATCATTCGCTTGCCGGGCGTGTTCCTAGAGGCGGGATTTTAAATGAACAGTTAAGTTCTGCTTCAAACCAAACAGCCTTACAGGAAGTAAGTCTTTTTTTAAAAGAGCCTGATTTAACTACATCAAATAATATTGTCAATGCTATTAATGCAGCTTTCGGAGAAGGTACTTCAATAGCAAGGGATGCGGCGGAAATAAAAATTAAAATACCCGCAGACAGACAGAACAATATAGTACCATTCCTGGCGCAGGTCGAGTCGATCTCTGTTGAAACAGACTTTGCCGCGAGAGTTGTGCTAAATGAACGCACCGGAACCGTTGTTGCGGGAAATAATGTCAGAATTAAACCGGTGACAATTTCTCACGGCGGATTAAATCTTACAATCAGATCTCACCCCATAATCTCGCAGCCGGAGCCTTTTTCGAACGGCACTACAGTAGTTCTGCAGAATCTTATTCCATATGCTACCATGGATTCTACAAGTACGGTTGCGATCGAAGGCGCTTCAAATGTGCAGGAAGTTGCTTCTGCACTGAATTCTTTAAAAGTAACGCCTAAGGATATAATTGCAATTTTTCAGGCTTTAAAAGAAGCCGGAGCGTTAGTCGGAGAGCTGGTGATAATCTGATGCGAATTAATGAAATTGATCTTTCCGCTTTTAGAAGCAGGCAAATTGATCAAAATAAAAAAACAGCGGATATAAAAGAGAAGTATACGGAATCTGAAAAACTCAGGCTGGCGAAAGCCGCTAAAGGATTTGAGAGTCTTCTTGCTTCAATGATGATTAAAAGCATGACCAGCACAAGCAGCGGTTTTTTCGGCGAAGAAAGTTTCGGCGGAGATTTTTATGATTCCATTTTTAATTCAGAAATTGCCGATCATATTTCCAGCGGAAAAGGTCTCGGCGTTGCCGGAATGATTTATAAGAAATTAACGGGAGAAGATCTTAAATCCCAGCCTGAGTCTATTATTCTGAATAAAGAGAATATTTTAATCCAAAAACCATTTCAGCTAAAAATTGATCCGGAAATTCCTGCTTTTTCTCCAAGTATAAAATCTCTGAACAGACTGCATAAATATGAAGATTTTATTGAAGAAGCCTCAAATACCTATGGAATTGATAAAAACATCATTAAATCGGTAATTCTAGCTGAATCCGCCGGAAATGAGGAAGCTGTTTCTTCACAAAAAGCAAAGGGTTTGATGCAATTAATGGATTCTACCGCAAAAAATTTGGGGGTAAATAATGTCTGGGATCCTAAAGAAAATATTCTGGGAGGGACTAAATATTTAGCCGATTTGCTTCGACAATATAGTGGGGATATTAAACTTGCTTTGGCTGGTTATAATGCCGGTCCCGGTAATGTCGAAAAATATAACGGGATCCCTCCATTTGAGGAAACTAAAAATTATGTAGCCAGAGTAATTGGTTATTTTAATCATTTAAGAGAGTCTTAAAATGTCTATTGAAATAAGTTTACAAAATCCTGCCGGAAAATCCCAAAACGGCAAATTAAATGAATTGGGATCAATCATTGCCAAGAATATGGATGATTTGAAATCTTATCTTAAATTTCTGCATATGCAGCAGCAGGCGCTAATCAAGGGCAATCTCCCTGAACTTGAACAATCCGTGTTAAACCAGGAAAAAATCCTCAGTTCAATCGATGAAAATCAAAATTTAACAACAGAATTAATGCTTAGCATTATAAAAGAAAATAGTCTGGAAATAAAATCTCCAGGCATAAGAGGTTTCCTTGAAAGCATTAAAGACACTTACAAAATAGAATATGATATTCTTTATAAACTTAGACAAACAATTGCCGATCTGGTTAAAAAGATAATTGAAACAAATAACAGAAATAAAATACTGGTTGATCATTCGAGGAATTTCATTAAAGAAATTTTTACGGAACTTTCTAATCCGGCTAAACCTGTTCTAGATAGGAAAATATAATGGGTATAAGCAGATTATTTGATATTGCAAGAAGAAGCATGGGCGTTTACCAAAGCGCTCTTTATGTAACATCACATAATATCGCAAATGCTTCTAATCCTGCGTATTCCAGGCAAAGAGTAATGCTAGGTACGGAAAACCCGGAATTAAATTCGGGATTTGTTTGGGGTACAGGTGTTAAGATCGACGATATTTTCCGGGTTAGGCATCAATTTGCCGATGCACAAATCAGATCTAATAATCAGGTATTCTACAATAACTCGCAGCGTTCCACCCTGCTTTCCCAGGTAGAAGCCGTATTCACTGAACCATCCGATTTGGGATTGGGAAATATAATGGACGAATTTTTCAACTCATGGAATGAATTATCGGTTACTCCGAATTCTTCAACGCTGAGAGACAACGTAATTCAATCTGCAAAAAAGCTGAGCGGGAAAATTCAAAGTATGAACGATGATTTGAATACGCTGCAATCCGGCATAGTACAAAGTTTTAAGGATAAAATCGATGAGGTGAATAATCACTTAAAAAATATTGAAATGCTTAATAAGCAGATATTTGAGTTTGAAGCTGTTGGTCAGAACTCAAATGATCTTTTAGATAAACGCGATCAGGCTATTGATGAGTTAAGCCACCTGGTAAATATAAATGTTACTTTCGATGATCAGAACACTGCAATGATTTCGATTGGCGGTGTTTATGCTGTTGATAAAAATTATGCTGCTCAATTTAAAGCCGATGCAAAGAACGGCGAATTAATAATGAAATTAAATGATGATGCAAAAGTTTTATTATCCAGCGGTGAATTGGGTGCGCTGGCAGATGTTTATGGAAATAAAATTCCTGAATACAGAACCAAGCTCGAGACTATAGTTTCTTCATTAATGGAGAATGTTAACAATATTCACAAAACCGGATATTCACTGGGAGCACCGCCCCAAACAGGTATTAATTTTTTTGAAAGCTTTATCGGCGGGAAACTCGTGATAAACTCGGAAATATTAAATGATCCGAATATGATTGCCGTTTCATTGGACGGTACAAACGGCAACGGAGATTTAGCCCTTCAAATCTCTGAAATTTCAAACCAAAAGCTGATAAACGGAGCAACATTAACAGAATCGTATGCAGGTCTGGTCAGCGGAATTGGAAGCGATAAAATATCTGCAGATAATACCATGGAATCTGCCGATCTTATTTTAACACAGCTTGAAACGGAAAAGGCTTCGGTCTCCGGAGTATCTTTAGATGAAGAAATGACTAATATTATAAAATACCAGCGTTCTTACGATGCATCGGCTAAATTGATTAAAGTAGCCGATGAAATGCTTTTAACATTACTTGAACTGGTGCAATAATGAGAATATCAGATTCGATTCTGGGAAATAATTTTATCAAAGATTTAAATAGAGTTAAATCTAGAGTTGCGGAACTGCAGGTCCAGATTGCAACCGGGAAACGGCTTCAAAAACCGTCAGACTCACCCTCCGGGACTGCAAAAGTTATTAAGCTTCAGAATTATTTAAACAGCTCCAATTTATATTCGAAAAATATTCAGAGTGCACTCCCCTTTCTCGGCGAAACTGTTTCCGCACTAGATTCGATTAATGATCAATTAACAAAAGTTCTAACTTCGTTAACTGAGCTGAACAATCCTGTAAATCAATCTGATCTTACTATCTATGCGAATCAGATTGATGCGGCGCTAAATGCAATTATGGATAAAGCCAATTCCAAATACGACGGCAAATATTTATTCGGCGGAACAGATTTTTCTTCAGAGCCTTTCGGATTATCGTCAGACAACCAGGCAATTATTGTTAAACCGGGTGATATATCGGGAGAACATAATATAAAAATTTCACCGAGCATTCTTCAAAAAATAAATTTAAGCGGCACAGAAGTATTCGGTACAATGATTAAGCAGAGCGGAAATCTCGATGTGAATTCGGCAGTTGCTTCTGTGTACTCCAATCAAACGGCAGTTTATGATGCAAAGGGAAATGAATACAATCTGATCCTGAATTACACCAAAACGGCAGCGAACAGCTATGATTTAACTTATGATATAACCGATACAAACGGTATTACAATTTTTACCGCTCCTCCCCCGGTTCAGCAGCTGCAGTTTAATGCCGGTACAGGAAATCTTGAGTCCGTAAACGGAAATCCCTCTTCAGCAATCAGGATTACAGAGACTAATCTTAAAATTGATTTTTCATTAGATTTTTCTTCTTTACAGGAAAATAATAATTCCTCATCATTAAGTTTATCCGCAAACCAGGATAATGATATTTTTAACATACTGCTCACTATTAAAGAGAATCTCCTCGCGGGAATAATGCCTGATAATGATCAGATCGAGAAGATAAAAAATTTCAACAATCATATTTTAAATAAAGCTGCTCAGGCAGGGAATATAGTAAACCAGTTAAATGATACTGAAGAACTGCTAAGCAGCAAAAAACTAGTTGCCGAAGGTTTGATTTCGGGCGAAGAAGAAATTGATGTAGCAAAAGCAATAGTCGATCTTCAGCGGCAGGATTACCTGCTCCAGGTTTCCTACAAGTTATCCGCAATGATTCTTCCTAAGTCCATTCTGGATTTCTTATGATTAAGGCAGCTGGGGCTTTTTCAGGTCTCATTCTAGGTCTACTTTCAATTTTCGGAGCTTTTTTAATTGAAGGCGGGTCGGCCAAGGCTCTATTTCTTGTGCCGGCTTTAATTATTGTCTTCGGAGGAACTTTTTCTGCTACAATAATCGGTTTCGGCTTGGAAAAATTTTTTACCATCTTCCATCTGGTCAAATTTGCTTACTTTCCCAGGCAATATAATTTAAAAAGATTGATAAATCTTTTTGTAGGATTCTCCGCTAAAAGTAAAAGAACCGGAATTCTTACCATTGAAAGAGATATTGAAATAATCGAATACCCCTTTCCAAAAAAATTAATAAGATATGTTATTGACGGAACAAATGCGGAATTACTAAGAAACTTAGCAGACCTTGAAATAAAGAGCATGCAGGAGCGCCATCATTCGAACATAATGATTTTTAATAAGATGGGCGGTTATGCCCCCACCATGGGAATAATCGGCACCGTAATGGGCTTGATCATGACACTTGCAAATGCCGGAAGCGATCCTAATCTTTTAATAAAAAATATTGCGACTGCATTTATTGCCACTCTCTGGGGAATATTCAGCGCAAATATAATTTGGCTACCAATCAGCGATAAATTAAAGAAATGTCACCTGGAAGAAAAATTAATGATGGAGATTTCACTGGAGGGGACGTTGGCGTTGCAGAGCCTCGAGACCCCCTCAATAGTAAAAGCAAGACTGGCAAGCATGCTTCCCCAAAAAGAACAGGAAAAAATCCACGGGTAAGCAGTTTTGAGGAATCTCTGTTCGAAGAAGGTTCGGATAAGGACAGGTATCTGGTCACTTATTCCGACCTCATTACTTTACTTTTGGGCTTGTTTATTATTCTATATGCAATATCGAATATTGATGCCAGAAAATATGAAAAGATGATTACTGCGATCAGCAATGTATTCGGGCATGAAGGAAAGGTTATCGGTCTTGAAGATAAAGTGGTAAATCTGGAATTGCCCAGCAATAATTTAAAAATAGAATTAGCGAAGATAATCCGCGAATACAAATATGATAATTATGTAAAGCTGGAGGAAAATGAGCGCGGAATAACTATTCATATTATGGATGAAATTTTATTCCCATCGGGAAGCGCAGAACTAACTAAAAGTTCTCTGCTTGTATTGAAGAATATTGCTTCGGTAATCCGGGAGCTGCCTAACGATATAAGAGTCGAAGGGCATACCGATAATGTTCCGATTTCAAAACCGAATTATCCTTCTAACTGGCACTTATCTGTCGCCCGTGCATTGAATACAGCTTATTATTTGATAAATAATGAAAGCCTTCCTTCGGATAAAGTATCAATTGTTGGTTATTCGGAATACAAGCCGATGGCATCGAATGAAACAGAAGAAGGAAGATCGATAAACAGAAGAGTAGATTTAGTAATAATAAATAAATAAAACTATGCAGATAGAAACATTTCAATTCGGCACAGTGCACTTTAATGAAGAGAATATCCTGAAATTTAAATCAGGATTATTCGGTTTTGAAGAGCTGAAGAATTTTCTTTTAATAAAGCCCGATGACGATAATATTTTTTACTGGCTTTATTCGGTTGAAAAACCCGGCATCGGATTTCCATTAATCGGGCTGAACGTGATTTATGAGAATTACCCGGCTGAGGAAAAATCCGCTGCATTCGGGATCGTTACAATGAATCAGGATCCCTTGAAAGTAACCGTTAATTCAAAAGCGCCGGTTTACATAAACCAGGATGACAGAACAGGCTTTCAAAAGATAGTGGAAGATGAAAAGTATATCGTCCATTACAGTCTATTCGTAGAATAGGTGAAGTTATGCTGATATTAGCTCGGAAAAACGGAGAAGAGATTATAATAGATTCGAAAATAATTGTAAAAATTATTTCCGCATCGGACGGACATGTAAAGATAGGCATAACTGCACCGGAAGAGATTGAAATACTCAGAGGAGAAATTTACTTTAAAGTAAAAGAGAATACCCTTAAGGCATCGGAAGAAAGCAGGCGGAAACTGCAGAATGTTTCTAAACTTAAGTTCAATAAATTTAAAGAATAGATGAACGGTCAGGCTAAAAAAATGACAGTCCTGGTAGTTGATGATTATTATATCATCTGCAATCTGCTGAAAAGCTATTTAAGAGACCAGCTTATTGAAGTTATTACCTGCTCAAACGGAGTTGAAGGGGTTAAAAAAGCTTACGAAGTAAAACCCGATCTCATATTTCTCGATTTATTTATGCCTGATTTAGACGGAATAAAAATGCTTCAGGTAATCAGGAGTATAGAACAATTGAAGAAAACTCCGGTCATTGTAATAAGTGCAAATACAAACAGGACCAATGTTTTAAATGCAATCGAAGCCGGTGCGGACAGGGTAATTTCAAAACCGTTAAAGAAAGAAATAATATTAAAGAATTTAAGTGAATTGCTGGGAATAGACCTGCTGCCCGCAGAAAATAAAATTGAAATAGAAACTGTTGAAGACGCCGAACTGATTAAACAATTGCAGAAGGATTTCCTGGACTTCTTCAATTCAAGAAAAACTGAATTTGAAACAGCGCTAATAAACAGAAACGGTAATTCACTCCGAAAATTCATCCATGATATGAAAGGGATCGGCGGAGCAATAGGTTATCCGGAATTAACTTCAATCAGCGCTGATATCCAGGATGATCTTCTTGTTAAAGAAACCGACTGGGATATCATTAAGCTTAAATGCGGTAAAATTATGTGCATTGTGGGAGAGATTGAAAACAGGCTGAACGGATAAATTATGTTTGTAATTGTCGGTTTAGCTGTAGTAATTATTTCAATCATAGTAGGATTTACCATGGCCGGGGGCAATTTAATGCTCCTTCTGCAATGGTCGGAATTCCTTGTAATCGGGGGAGCTGCGATCGGAAGCGTATTGATTGCCACACCTTTATCCCTGCTAAAAAAGGTTGTTAAAGAAATTACCCAGGTTATTAAGCCGAAGCACAATTCCAAACAGGATTATCTTGATCTCCTTAAATCATTTAACGAGCTTTTTTTAATCGCGCAAAGAGATGGTCTTCTTTCAATCGAAAAGCATATCGAAAATCCTGACCAGAGCAATATCCTTTCTCAAAACAAAAAATTCATAGAAAATGAATTTACCAAAACATTTTTTTGCGACACAATGAAAGTTCTTCTTTCGGGTGGTATTCCTCCCCACGAGCTCGAAGGCTTAATTGACGCCGAAATTAAAACCTTTGAACTAGAATCTAAGCCCATTTCTCACACTATTTCAAAGCTTGGTGATGCTCTCCCGGGACTTGGAATTGTGGCAGCCGTCCTAGGTATAATTGTTACCATGAGTTCTATCGACCAGGGTGCCGAAGCCGTAGGACATCATGTTGCTGCTGCTTTAGTGGGTACTTTTTTGGGCGTTCTCCTGGCTTACGGCTTTGTTAATCCGCTTGCGGGAAATATTGAACATAATTTTGAAACCAAGATTAGATACCTGGAAACAATTAAAACATGCATCTTGTCTTATGCAAAAGGTAATCCTCCCATCCTGGCAGTTGAAATGGCAAGAAGAACAATCTTTTCGGATGACAGACCTACCTTCTCCGAACTTGAAAATTATGTAAGGGGTAAGAATGCCAAATAGCGGCGAAAATCCCCCCATTATTATTAAAAAGGAAAATAAAAGTTCCGGTCATCATGGAGGAGCATGGAAAGTTGCATATGCTGATTTCGTCACTGCCATGATGGCATTGTTTATTGTACTTTGGGTACTCAGCCAAGACGAAGCTATGAGAGAATCTGTAGCAAAATATTTTAAGGATCCGATTGGCTTTTCAAGCCAGGGGAAAAATGTATTAAAGGGTGATACCAAGAAGCTGCTTAATCATAGTGATGCTCAGAGCTCGAACCGTGAAACCGAAATGTGGGAACTAAAAAAAATGGGAGACAAAATAATAACCGAAATTTCTTCTGATCCTGAGTTTTCGGATCTCACCGGCCAAATAACCGTTGAAATAGTGGACGAAGGATTAAGAATAGAACTAAACGAATCAAGTGAAAATATTTTTTTTGAAATCGGGACCGCCACACTGAAAGACAAGGCAAAACTCCTCCTGGAAAAAATAGGAAATTATCTGAGCAAGCTGCCGAATAAAATTATAGTCGAAGGACATACCGATTCCAGGCCATACAGCGGCGACGGTTCAGGCTATACAAATTTTGAGCTCAGCGCCGACAGGGCAAATTCAGCCAGGAGAACTTTAGCAGTAAGCAATCCGCTATTATTAAATCAAATCACAGAAATAAGAGGCTACGCGGATAAGAAATTAAGAGATCATGCGGATCCGTTCAATGTGGTTAACAGGAGGATCAGCATAATTGTTAAATTTACAGAGGAAGACAGAAAAGGAGCATAACAGTTTTGGTTTATTCCGATAAAATATTAATTGTTGAGAATAATACAGAGACTTTATTACTTTTAAAGAAATTACTTTCCATCAACAATTACGAAACTAATGAAGCAGAAAATGTGATCGATGCTCTTAAATTATTAAAAAATGAAATACCTGCTATTATTATTTCCAGCTGGTCCCTGCCTGCGGTAAACGGACCAGAACTTTGCAGAATCGTAAAGTCAGACGAAAATTTTAAAACAATCTACTTCATAATTTTATCTTCAAAAGCTACGCTTAATGACCGGATTGCAGGGCTGGATTTCGGCGCCGATGACTTTATTGTTAAGCCTGTAGAAAACCAGGAATTGCTGGCAAGAATCAGAACAGGAATTAGGGTGCATAATCTGCAAAATGAGTTAAAAAAAATAGAACACGATAAAGCTCTGCTGGAAATGGCTTGTACAATCGGACATCAGATCAACAATCCTCTAAGCAGCCTAATGTGCGCCTTAAACAGCATGAAATTTGATTATTTAAAAGTCGGACAAAATGAAGATTTTGATATTATAGAAAAATCCATTTCCCGGATTAAAAATTTAGCAGCCGATCTGATACATTTAAAAGAACCAAAAATCACAGACTATATTCCCGGAACTACAATGTTAAAATTGTGACAGCTGTAACAGCTAAATTAAATCTGCTCCTTTTCGATAATAAGATAAGGAAGCATAATGTTAAACAAGATAGTAAATATTACTTCGAATCCGGGGTACAAAAATCCAAAGGAAAAGATTCCCTCTTCTCCAAAAAATCTATTGAGAGAGAATACCGCTTCCGATACGGGAGATAAAATAGAACTATCTCCTGCATTGATTTATTTAAAAAAACTGGAATGGAATTTAAAAGAAGTAAAAGTTTCGGAAGATAAATATTTTATTTCATTTGATTATCAAAATTTTGAATTCAACGCGGGCTTTAATCTTGCTCAAATAAGTTCAAACTCTTATATAAACTATAAAATAAAATTTCTCTCCCCTTCTCCGTTTGAAGACGGCATAATGTACGATCATTCAAAATTCAGGATCGAGCTTAATCTCTCAATCGGGTTTTATAAGAAGCAGCCGGGTTTCCTGGGAATTATTACTAACAGAGATTCCTCAGCGGAAATTTTCTTCGATTCCGAGTGCAGAAGTTCAATCGACAAACTAAGATTATTATTCGGAAAATTGTTCTTAATCTGCTCTGAAAACGTAAATCTAAGATCCGAAATGATAAAAACCCAGGTAGAGGATTCGGCGAAAGATTTAATCGGGCTGACTAGGATTAATGATCTGCTGATTTTATTCCTGGAAAAGTTAACCGGAGAGAAAATATACCATAAAATTCTGCCTATCAAAAACAAAGACGACGAAGCTTTAATTCTAATCGATGCAGTAAATATTAAGACAATAAACTGACTTCAGATTATTTAATTCACCCTTTTTCTGTTTTTAATTACTTTATCTCTAGTATTACACCTAGCTTCATTTGAGACATTACCCTAATTATCATTTTATATTGATACATTGTTGAGCTGTAATATCTTTCTTTTGTAGAATAATATAAATTTAATTAAATGGCATATACTTTGACTTTTTAGAAGCGTCATTTGTGTCATTTACTCCTTAAAGCGAAAAAACTTATGAGCGGCAATTCTAAATTTATTAGGGTGTGTAAACGATTTCTTTCCTTTTTTTACTACAGTAAACTGAATGAATATTTAACCGAGGGGAATACCAAAAAAGAGAACAAAGATTTCCTCGGGGCACTAATCGGATTTAATAAAGCATTAGCCTTAAAACCGGGTTCTGCTTGTATTTATTTCAATATCGG